>NZ_DDBA01000037.1:0-82706 GCF_002333005.1 Empedobacter sp. UBA2044 | reverse complement strand
ATTTTTGGGTGCAGTCCAAAATTCTCGAGGTTTTTTTGTTAAAGTCTTTTAATTAAATTCATTAACAAAAATTAACATTATTCGAGAAGAAAAATCGTCATTCAATCAAAAGTTATGATAAATTTTAATAAAAAGTATGAATGAAAATCATCTAAATAATGATAATTTTAAGAATTCAAATTCATTCTATTAGATTAATCATTCTCGCATGAAATATATTTATTTACTCGCATTATACTTTTGCTCGATTACAACTTTTGCGCAATCAAAATTGGAAACGGCTATAAAAAGTCTGGATACAAATTACGCTCAAGAAAAAGTTTATTTATTATTTGATAAGGAAGATTACATTGCTGGAGATAATATTTGGTTCAAAGCTTATACATTAAATGGCTACAAACCAAGCTTAATTTCTACAAATCTTATTGTTGAATTATACGATAAAGACAAAAAATTAATCGACCGAAAATTGGTTCCGATTGTGAACGGTGAAAGTGACGGAACACTGAATACCAAAAACGAAAACGAAGAAGGAATTTACTTTGTAAGAGCCTACACAACGTACATGACTTTCTTCTCAGAAGAATTTCAACATATCAATCAAGTCAAGATTTATAATCCAAATTCTAAATTAAAACTTGTTCCAAATCCAAATTTAAAATGGAATGCAAAAGCTTTTGCTGAAGGTGGAAATTTCATTCAAAATCAGACAACTAAATTTGCTGTAAGATTAAAATCGGACGGAGATTTACCAAAAAAATGGAATGGTTTTGTATTCGAGAAAAATAATCCTACCAATAAAATTACAACATTTGATAATCTAGATGAAAACGTTGCGACTTTTGCGTTGAGAGCAGAAGAAGGCAAATCTTATCAAGTACAATTAAATGACGAAAAAGGAAATCAACAAATTATTGATTTACCTGAAGCTAAAAAAGATGGGATTCTGATGAAAGTTGTTCGAAATAGCAAAGACATTGTGATCCAATTAAAAAGCATCAATCAAGAAAATCCTTTATTGAATCATAAAATTATTGGAACAATTAATAATGAACTTGTAATGAGTTCTCAAATTGTAAAAAGTGTGGAATCGGTTTCAACTTATGTTCCAAAAGAGGTTTTAGACAATGACAAAGGTATTTTGAACATTGCCATTTTTGATGCAAATGATATTCAGGTTGCTCATCGTTTGATATTTATCAATCCAAAAGAATCGTACAAAAAACCTGAAATTTCTTTCGAAACAACGGCTAATCCACGAGAATTAAACACAATTAAGGTAAAATATCCTGAAGAAATTAATTTTTCGGCTGTTATCAAAGATCAAAAAAATAATGATGAAGACAATTTAATTTCTGCAATGTTATTGACGCGAGATTTTAGTTCGAAAATTAATCATCCTACACAATATTTTAAAAATAATGAATTCTCAGAAAATCTGGATGCGCTTTTAATAACAGAAAAATGGAAAAGATTTAATTGGGAAGATTTAGTGGTTGGAAATATCGTAAAACCTACTATTGACAACGATCGTAGATATCTTTCCTACAAAGTGAAAGCATATAATAACGGGAGAGAATTGAGCAATGCTTCGTTGAGTATTATTTATAAAATGCAGAATAATGGAAAAGAATTTGCAACGCTTGATACTGATTATGAAGGAAACTTCGAGATGAATAATTTGTTTTATTATGGGCCAATGGCGATGAATTATTTCTTGAATTCGGAAAATGGAAAATCTGCCAACAACGGAACTTTAACTTTATCTGTTGTGCCAAATTATAAAAGTACAAGTTATAAATCCAAATTGCCTGCAACGCCTTATTTATTAGAAGAAATTACGAATAAAGAAGAAGTCGAGAAGCAGAATACGTATAAACAGAACATCAAAATCATCAATGATAAAAGTATTCGTCTGAAAGAAGTTGTTGTAAAAGCGGATAAAAAATCGAAAACTGAGAAGCTGAACAATGAATTAAGTAGCGGAATGTTTAATAATATAAACGAAACGGTGATAGATTTTGTAAACGAATCTCAGCCAATAGAAGGTTATACAAATATTATGGATTTTTTAGCGGGACGAGTTGCAGGATTAACGGTTTCTAATGGAGTTCCTAAAATCAGAAATTCTGAAGTTGCAATTTATTGGAACGAAATGAAAATGACTTCAGATAATTTAACTAGTATTAATCCTAGAGATATTGCGATGGTAAAAATTTTCAAAGGCGCTGGTTTACTTGGTAATGCAATTGCAATTTACTCTAAACGAGGAAGTGATGCGCCAGTTGATAACACGCCTATGTTACCTAATAATTTAATTCAAATTGGTGGTTATAATCAATCCCTTCCATATTTTAACAATGATGATTACGAATCGCTTTACAACGATGTTCCGAATGACATAAGAAGTACTTTATTTTGGAATCCTAATTTGTATACAGCTCCAGGAGAAGACACAGAAATAGAATATTTCAACAACGATAAACCAAAAGATTATCAATTAACTATAATTGGTTTCGATGAAAAAGGAAATCCTGTTTATTATGAAGGAAAAATAAATTAAATCAAAAACCTCAAGAGATTCTCGAGGTTTTTGGTTTTAATCAAATTCGTCGATAATATAGTAGGGTTTGTCGATTTTAAAGTTCAAAAAGAATCGATTTGGAGAATATTTGTTTAAAATTAATTCAACATGAAAACATTTATTCAACTTATCATTTTATTTAGCGCTAGTTTTCTATTTGCTCAAAACTATACACTAACAGGCGAAGTTATGGAGCAAAATAAAGCGCTTCCTTATGTTGACATTACCTTATCTAATCAAGACACAATTATCAATTTAACAACAGATGAACTTGGAAAATTCGCTATTGAAGCAAAGAAAAATACGTACAAATTTGAAATCAACTATTTTGAAGAAATTGTTTTTCAGAAAGATATTCAATTGAATAATTCTATCGATTTAGGAAAGATTGAAATTAAAACATCTACAAACTTGAAAGAAGTTGTCGTTGGAGCAGAAAAGAAAATCATGGAACGAAAAATCGATCGGTTTGTTTTCAATGTAGAAAATTCTACTTCAGCGGCTGGCGGAACTGCAATGGATGTTTTGCGCGTCACTCCTGGTTTGAATGTAACAAATGATATTATTGCGGTTTCTGGAAAAAATTCTGTAATGGTTTTGATTGATGACAAACCAACTTATATGTCACAAACGGATTTGATTAATTATTTGGAAAGTATTAGCGCTTCTGATATTTCAAAAATTGAAGTCATCACGACTCCGCCTGCAAAATATGAAGCAGAAGGAAATAGTGGAATTATAAATATTGTAACAAAAAAAATAAAAAATAATAGCTGGAATTCCACTATTGGAGCATCATATACGCGAAGTAAAAGAAACACAGAGCGCTACAATGCAGCTTACAATTTACAAAAAGATAAATGGACAGTTCAGACTTCGTTGAATGCTGGAGATAGAAGATTTCTGAGAACATGGAACAACGAATTATTTTTCTCTGATGCGCGCAGACACAACATTTCTTACACAGATTATATCAACAAATATCTAGGAGGACGATTCTCTGTTGATTATAAATTAACCGATAAATGGACAATTGGTTCTAAATTTTCATTCAACAATTCGAAATATAATTCAGAAAATCCACAAGAAATGTTTTTCAAGAATTTAACGAACGAAGTTTATCAAACAAATAAAGGAAATTCATTCGAAAATGGTAAGACGAATCAATCTTTGGTCAATCTTTATTCTGAATTTGCACTTGATTCATTAGGTAAAAAGATTTCATTTGATGCCGATTACGCCAATTATTCATCTCCTATGAATAGAACTTATGCAACCAATTCTTACAAAAATAATCAGTTAATAGAAGATTCTTTTTTTGGTGGAAAAAGTAATTTAAACAATCGTATTGAGAATTTTTCATCTAAAATTGATGTAGAACTTCCTTTAACAAATTTCAATTGGAGTTTTGGGGCTAAATTTTCGCAATCAAAATCAAATAATTTGGTTGAAGCATATAAAGCAGACGAAAATTACAACTATACATTTGATGAAAATTTGTCGAATCTTTTCAAATACAAAGAAAATAACGAAGCAATTTATTTGAACGGAAGTAAAAAGTTTGGAGAAAAATGGCAGATGCAAGCTGGTTTGAGATTAGAAGCAACACAAACAGAAGGTTTTTCGAGAGAAAATAATCAAACGAATAAAACAGATTATATCAAACTGTTTCCGTCATTTTATTTGTTGCATACTTTTGATAAAAGTAAAAGTTTAGGAATTAATTATTCGCGTCGTATCAATCGTCCAAATTACGAAAGTTTAAATCCTTTTCGAATGATACAAAACGAATATGTTTACAACGAAGGAAATCCTTTTTTGAAACCAGCTTTTACACACAATTTAGAACTTACTTTTACTTACAAAAAATTTGATACTCGACTTTATTATTCAAGTTTGAGAGATGGTGTCAATCAAGCTTCAATCATTGATGAGAACACAAAACATAATACTTTTGTTTGGATGAATTTTGTAGATTCGGATAGCTTTGGTTTGAGCCAAAATATGACGATAAATCCTACAAAATGGTGGTCAAGCGTTACTACTTTTGAAGTTTCTTATTCGAGCGCAAATGTTGCAATTTCTTCTAAGCGATTCAAAGGTTGGTCGAGTTCATTATTTTCGACAAATGATTTTACGCTTAATCAACAAAAAACGATGTTTATTAACTTGATTTATTTTCAAAATTTTGGAGAAACTTTCCAAAATTATAAACTAAAACCTTATGCTCGTTTCAATCTTTCGTTCAAATATTTGATGTTAGATAAAAAATTAGAATTGAGTTTGAATGCAACAGATATTTTCAAAGCGCAAGAATATTTATCACAAAATAACAATGGAATCGTACAAACTTTTGCGAATGTATGGGATACTCAAAGCATAAGAATTGGATTGAATTATAAATTCGGAAGTAATAAATTATCAGTAAAAAATCGCGAAACTGGAAATCAAGATGAAGTAAATAGAATGTAAAAATAATAATAAAAGACGATTTTATAAAATCGTCTTTTTTTATTTAAAACCTCGCTTGCACTTGCACACTTCCCGTATGTATTGGCTTATTTTCTTCGGTTTTTCGTCCATCATACGAAATATTCAATTGCAAAAAACTTGTGATTTGCCGTTGGATTTGCAACTGCCAAACAAAATTATTTCCAGCGCGCAAACCTTCCATCATTTGATTTCCAACAACAGATTCTTGGTTTCCGATAAATTTATTGTTGATAAAACTAAAACTTCCCAACAAACTCATTTTATCCGAACCGTTCCATTGAATTTCTGTTCCCAAATCCGACTGATTTAATTGCTCTTCACCCGAAACATTCTTCTTATTTTGATAATTATAAAACAACGACGCAACAAGATTTTTTTCTGTTTGATACGTAATTTTTGGTGATAAACGAAGATTATTTAACTTATATCGTCTACTCAAAAATAATTCAGAATCGCTGTTAATCACCATATATTCAGTATCGAAACTTGCGATTAGATCTTGCAAAATCTTATAACGCGCTTGCAACAAATAACTGTCTGAATCACGGTATTCAGAACCTGTGTAAACATACGTTTGGGATTGTTGTTGATTGTAAATAAAATTTGACGACCATTTATATTGTGTTCCTTGATTAAAGAAAATCGACGAACGAATACTTCTTGTTTTACCTAAAATTTGAGCCGAATTCGTAAAAGGATTCCATTCTAACGTCGTTCCTTCTTTGCGCAACGAGTTACTTGCCGAGATATTTTGCTGAAACATCCAACGATTCCAGAATTCATTTTCGGTATTAAAAACTTGTTTTGGACGAAAACGCAACGTAAAATTGAATTGATTTTTATTCGTTTTCAAATACTCGATTGTATTCGTATACACGCGAATATAATTTGCTTGGTCGATAAATTCTGCCACTT
Organism: Empedobacter sp. UBA2044; assembly: GCF_002333005.1. Lineage (NCBI taxonomy): Bacteria > Pseudomonadati > Bacteroidota > Flavobacteriia > Flavobacteriales > Weeksellaceae > Empedobacter > Empedobacter sp. UBA2044. The sequence continues at coordinate 76,714 of NZ_DDBA01000037.1, read as the reverse complement.
CAAACTCGTCAATTTGCTCAATTCCATCGCCGTTATAATCCGTCCATTTGTAAATTCCCATTCCATCCGAAACTTTTACATACTGAAATTCACGCTGCGGTTCCACACCGCTTCCCACTTCATAATCTACATTTAATTGTAAACCTTGATTGAAAAAAGCTTTGTACCATTTTACGCTTCCTGTCATAAAATCTTCGTTCGGCGCATCTAAAAATTGATAATTAACTCGTCGATAATGGAAATTTAAATTTAATTGATGATTTTGTTTTTGTATTAATGTTGAATTAAAAATAGCTCCTTTACTTTGTTGAATATTTTGCCAAGTCCCTAAACGAACCGAATCGTCTTGACGTTGATAAACCGTCAAATCGATTTTATGACCAAGCGAATCTGCAAAACCTCCTTTCAACTGAAATTCATTCCATTTAAAACTTAAATCTGATTTTTGATTTTTTGTCAAATCATCCATGTCATTATTCTCGCCCCAAACTCTCGCTCCAACCCAAAATTTATTTCCAATTTTTCGTTTTCCATCTACCATATAACGCGCAAAATTGGTATTTTGAAGCGTTGCTTTTGTTGATAAAATATTTGCTTGCGCAACGATTTCGTCTTTTTCAGTTTTATAATTTGCATCAAGTTGATTTCTCAAACCTTTGTACAAACCAGTATTTTCAAGATAATCGAATTTATATTGTGCATTAAATTTTTCTTTCCAAGATGAATTGATTTTTGCTGTGATAAAATTCTGATTTACGCCACTTAATTCTTGTTCCAAATTAAAATCTCGTGCAAATTCAACAGCTCGTAAACGCTCTGCACTTTTATAATTTTTATTAATAAAATTCCATTCCGCATAAGGTGTAATTTTCCAATTTTTGAAAGAAAATGTTTTTTCACCATAAACACGAGTTGCTAAACCAGAATTGTTTTGATCATCAATCGATGAAAATAAATTTTGATCATAATTACTCAAACCTAAATTAAAACCAACATTTCCATTATTTCTCAATTGATATTGTCCATTCAACGTATAAATCTGCAACTTTTTAGGCGAAATTAATTGCTTTATTGGTTCATAATCACCTTGTAAAACTCCAGCAATTGCTTCGTTATATTGAAAGACTTTCCCATTTTGATTCGCATTTATTTGTCGATAATTTCCTTGATTAGCGCCAACATACGTGAAAGCCACTTGATACAATTCATCGTTTGGATCCGTCGAATATTCAAAAATATCTAATCCATTTTGATTTACTTTTCGATACAAGATTTTATTCGAATCATACGTCGTTTTCTCTGCAGAAATGGTGTACATTTTATCTGGATCATTCCCTGCATTTGCCAAAATTTGCTTTTCAGCATCTGTCAAATCATTTCCAAGTGAATTATTCTGCGAATCTCCTTGAGAAAAGAAAAAACCTGACAATTTCAATCGTTCCGATTCGTATTCAGCTCCACCATAAAGTAAAACTTGTGAATAATTTCGAGAATTGTACAAATACTCCACATTAATACGCGTATTTGCGGTAATCAATCGGTTTGAAGTGAAAGAAATTTCTCCTGTATTGTAATTAATTACATAATCATTTTGCTCGCCACGCTCCAACAAAACACCATCAATATATACTTTTTCACTTCCCGAAATAATAATCACATACAATTCATTATTCTTTCCAGAAAGCCTGTAAGGACCTTGATTTCCGTCTTGTCCAACAAAATTAACACGCATAAATTCACCTCGTGTAATGCTTCCAGAAGCAAAAATATTGGTCGACGATTTTTCGCTTTTTAACTGAGTTGACAATTGTAAACCTGTTACTTTTTGATTAAATGGATTGAAAAAATCTCGTTCTTGATTGGTATTAATATCAATATGTCCAGCTCTAATTTTCGAATTTTTACTGGCTAATTCGATGTAAACTTTATCAAATTCTTGCAAATTTTGCGTGTATCCATCCGATTCTATTGGCACATTATTATCCGCAATCGCCGCATTTACTGTAATATCATCCGATAATTTTCCAGACAATTCCAAATCCAACGAAGATTGCACAGACGCACTTTGATTATTCCCGAAACGAATTCCACGAACCATTGATCCTTTGCTATTCAAACCATCAAAAACATCTTTGTTCGCTTGTTTTGAATTCGGTTCTATTCGATGAAAAATATCAACTGGTTTTGCATCATTAACAATGATATTCGGATTTTTGGCATAAAAAACAGATTCGGCTAATTTTGGATTAACAAAATACTGAATTTTCACCATTTGTTTGGCGATTGAAGAATTGAAATAAACCTCGTTTCGTTCAAAATTTATCGTATAAAATTCTTTTGAAATTGGATTTCCTATTGAATCTAAAATTTGAAATTTTTCTGACAAAATTCCTTTATTTTGCAGCTTTATCGTATCAGAAAGTTGAACAGAATCTTGTCTAAAATTAGGATTTTTCCACCCAAAATGTTGAGCAAAAACAAAACTGTTCACTAACCAAAAACATAGAAAAAATAGAATCCGAAACTGCAAAAGATTTTATTAGAATAACGAAAATTTAAGCTAAAAATTTTACTCGAAATTTAATCACTTTTTTTGAATCAAATAATAGTTTCTTTGGATACGATCGTTATAATTTTTTTGATTTTTTGAAGAATGATTCAAATCGACCACACCAATTTTTTTGATTGAATAATTATTGAAATGATCCGCAAAAAAAGTAGAATCTGACGGACTTGCTAACATTCCAAATTTCTCTTCTTTCGGAAAGATAGTTTTCTTTCCATCGTTAATTGCAGGAATTGAAGTCCCATAATCCAACACTATTTCAGGAACAAAACTTTGCCATTCGTATGTTTTGATTTGATTTTGTTGTTCTAATTTTTTCAGATTTTTAGCAGAAGAATACAATTCTTCGGAAAAAGTTAATTTGGAAAGTGGAAATCCAAACGCAACAACTGAGCACATCAATAAAATAGTTGAGTAAAATATCTGTTCGAATGATTTTATCTTTAATCCTTTAAAAATTGAGATTCCTAAAATTAATCCTACGACAGCAAAAGGAATCGACCAAACCAAAAATTCTGACAAACGATCTTTTGTATAAATAAAAACACCAACTGAAATTGCGATTCCTATTATTCCGTATAAACCAAACGCAAAATTGGTAAAATATCGTTCAGTTTTATTTGATAAATTTTTGAATTCTAATCGTAAATATTCGATATAAAAGCCAATATTCATCGCTAAAGGAATTAAAACTGGTAATAAATATCTTGATTTTTTTTCTGGAATTACAGATAATAAAACCACCGATAAAATCGTCCATAACCAAGCAAATTGATAGGCTTTTTTGTTTGCAACTTTATTCTTTAGATAGGGATAAATCAAACTTACCAAAGCCGGAATTGTCCATAAACCAGATTGCGTAAAGAAACTCCAATAATAATAAATTGGGCGAGTATTATAGCTATGCCAATTGTTCACTTCCTTTTGAGAAGCCGCTAAAAAATGTTCTGGATCAAAATATTTCACATACATCATCCATGCAAATCCTACAACACAACCTAATATTATCGTTAAAATTGTAATTCCTAAATTTCTTCCTAATTTGTATCTATAAACAATAAAATAGGCAATTAAAAAAGGTAAAAATAACGCATACAACGAAACTGGACCTTTGCTCATTATCGAACAAGCCAACACGAAAAATGCAGCAATAAAATTGAATAAATTAAATTTTGATGATTGAAATTCTTTCACCAAAAACAATATTGCTCCCATCACAAAACTATGCGTGTACATGTCCCAATTGTTATCTCTCCCTGAGAAAAACACGTAAAATGAAGTGATTAAAACCAATGAAGAATTAACAACTTGTTGTTTTGTTAAATCGAAATGCGTTAATGTTTTATAGAACCAAACGACTAATAAAATGGTAATTAGAACAACTGGAATGCGTAGCCAAAAAAAGTTTTCGAAACCAAAAACACTTCCAAAAACAGCTGTAATCCAAGTTGGTAAAGGTGGCTTTTCATAACGAGGCAAACCGTTAAGCGTGGTAAAAATCCAATTTCCATCGTGTACCATTTCTCGCGCCGAAATAATGTTTCGAGCTTCCATAATGTTGGTTTGTAAAGCGCCAAGATTGACAAACAACATCAAAATTGTTACGATGATTAAAAATAAAACTGAATTTTGCTTAATCCACTGAACCATTTTTTTCTTTTCGTTTGATTAATATATTTCGAGCATAAACGATAAATCCCATAAAATGACCAACAAATAAAACGGGATCTTTTCGAATAATCGCGTAAATTAAAATCAACAATGATCCTGTTAAACTAATTGCCCAAAATCCCATTGGTAATTGCGATTCGTGTTTTCGTTCGGAATAAATCCATTGATAGACGAAACGAAATGTAAAAAGTACCTGAGATACGACTCCTAAAAATAAAAGCCACATCGGAATTTTTTCGTTTTTGAATAATAAATCTACATCAAAAATTCCGTTATTGAAGCCATAAAAAACAATTAATGCAGGAAAAATATACAGAAAAATACGTACTATTTTTGGAAATTCTTTCCAATGATTTTGAAGTTGAATATTTCTGATATAGATATAATACGTCAATGTTTGTCCCAACATAATTGAAAAATCATGACGCAAATAACCATATAAAAATAGCAAAACAGAGGCAAACAAGCTAACTTCCCAAAATAATTTTGGTGTAAGAACTTTTTTATTCTTTTCGGAAACAATCCATTGTAAAATAAGACGACTCGAAAAAAGTGCTTGTGCAAGAAATCCAATACTGATGATAACCCAATTTGGCATTATGCTCTTTCTTGAATTTTATAATTGATGTATTTTTTCTTCATCCAAACAAATGCAAAACAATCCATTAACGGTCCTAATAAACGATTCCATAAATTGAATTTTGATTCGCCTGCTATACGTGGAAAATGTTTGACAGGAACTTGAGTTACTGTTCCGTTTTGTAATAAAATCATAGCTGGTAAAAATCGGTGCAATCCTTTGAACATCGGAATTTTTTTCGCTTTTTCAGCATCTATAACTTTTAATGGGCAACCTGTATCATCCATTCCGTCATTGGTAAATGCTCTACGAATAGAATTGGCAATTTTAGATGACATATTTTTCACGAAAGAATCTTTGCGATCTGCACGAACACCAGTCACCAAATCAAATTGATCTGCTAACTCTAATAATTTATTGAAATCTTCTGGATCTGTCTGTAAATCTGCATCAATATAACCAACCCATTTAGATTTCACTGTATCAAAACCAGCTTTTATAGCAGCAGATAAGCCATAATTTTTGTCAAAAGAAATATAATGAAAAGCTTGATTTCTACTACAAATCTCTTTCATAAGAGCCAAACTTTTGTCTTTAGAACCATCATTAATCAATAAAATTTCAGTCTGTTTTATTGACTTTGACAGATATTGATTCATTGTTTCTTCCAATCTTATCAAGTTATCTTCCTCATTATAAATTGGGATAACAATTGTAAACTCTGTTGACATTTTTATATTATTTCAAAGGACAAAGCTATGAAATTATCAAACGAAATTAAAATATTTTTATAGAAATTAATTTACTCTATATCAAATCAATATAAATTTTATTCAATGATAAAAAACAGCTTTTTAAACCAATAATTTATCCATTTCTTGAATAAGAATCCTCTTATCTTCATTATTAATCAAGACTACAGCATTTCCTACTCCATAAGGTTTATAACGCTCTAAGAAGCTTTGATCTTTAAACAAACCAATTGTTTTTGTAGACGCAGCACAACTCAAATGCATCATACCAGAATCGGCTGCAATCACAAATTCGCAACTTTTCATCAACGCTGCAATTTCTCTCACATCTTTACTATAATAAGTAGGCAATCTATGATTTAACATCGAAATATTTTCGACAGGTAAAATTTCAATTAGATTATATTCTTGCGAATATTTTGGATAAAATAAATTATAAAATTCTATCCACCATTCCTCATCATAACATTTTACACCTGTTGCATACGTAAAAAACGCCAACGTTCTCTTTGAAGGATCTTGAATCAATTCATTTAACATTTCTACTCCTTTCAAAGATTCTTTCTCTGTTAGCTGAATATTTAGAGTTGGAATATCTAAATTCCCTTCTTTATTTTTAAATAATTCTATGAATTTTCTAAACAGATAAACTGGATATTGCGCTTGATGAATATGAATTTCTTGATTCGAATTCATTTCAAATTCATTTCCAAAAATTTTATACTTAGAATTCGCAAAAGAAGTTGAAAGTCGTCCTGAAGATGAATTTTTATCAACATTAATGACTAAATCGTAATTCTTTTTTTTGATTTTTAGCCAAACTTTAGCGTATTGAATCAATTCTTTGAAAGGTTTTTTAGGTAATTCAATAATTTGATCAACTTGAGGATAGTTCTCAAAAATAATCGGAGCAACCTTACCTTTTACAAATAAGTCAATTTTAACACCAGGATTATATCGGATAATTTCCTGAATCAAAGGTGTAATCAATAGAATATTTCCTAAACGCTGATTGGGTCTGTTTATCAGTACTCTATTAAGTTCAAGAGGTTTTTCTTTGTCTATCTTTGGCAAATTACCATCACCTATTCCTCCTGTTAATCGACGCATAATTGTACGACGAAAATGATTGACTGATTTTTTAAAATTCATTAAAAAGTGCTCGTTAAAAAAATACCTTTATTGTATTCTTATTTTTCCACGAAACTATGTAAACTATTGGTAATTACGAAATATTTTTTTCATAAAAAAAGATCTCTTATCGAGATCTTTAAATTATTTTGTTTTCGTAGGACGAACTTCTATTTTACTTGGCAAAACATTTGGATTCATTTTCAATAAATCAACTACCATTTGTCCTAAATCTTCGGGCTGAATTTTCCATCCATCCTCCGAATTTGGCACATGATCATTAAAGTTTGAAGTCACAGAACCAGGCATAATCGTTGTACATTTGATATCATAATTTCTCAAATCTAACATCGCTGCTTGGGTAAAACCGACAACGCCAAATTTCGAAGCATTGTAACCCGCTCCATTCGCAAAGAAATTTGTTCCCGCCAAAGAAGCAATCGAAATATAATATCCTTTCGAAACTTTTAGTGCTTCAACAGACGCTTTTATTGTATGAAAAACTCCTGTCAGGTTAGTATCAATCATCGCATTCCAATCTTCTAAAGAAAGTTCATCAACTGGCGCAAATTTTCCTAAACCAGCATTTGCAATCACAATATCCAAACGTCCAAACGCAGAAATAATTTGCTCAATTGCATTTTGTTCATCTTCGAAATGTCTCACATCCGACTGAATAGCCAATACATTTTGATTTCCTAAATAATGACGAGCTTTTTCAACATCATCAATGTTTCGTCCAGAAATTGCCACTTTCAAACCATTTTCTACCAATGATTTTGCAATTCCTAATCCAATTCCTTTTGTTCCCCCCGTTATATAAGCTACTTTACCTTCTATATTTTGCATAATTATTTTAGTTTTATTTTTGGTTCAGCCAATTCCATTTACCATCTTTTCGGTAAATAAATCCGCCTTCTTTTGCGTTATCTTGATGCACATAAATCGCATCATAATCTAAAGTTACGATTTCATTTTTAGAAACTCCATTTAAATTTCGTTTCACTCCATCTTTATAATTCGAATAAAGTGGCGTTCCTTTTGGAATCATCATCAACGTTCCGAAATCATAATTTGTAATTTTGAACGGATCTTTTGCTCCTCCCAAACCATAAATTTGACTTCCTTTTTTCATATTATTCACAATAAATAAACGGATATTTCCTTTTGTATCAATCATTCTATATAAATAATCCACCACACCGTCACCAAAAAAGTCGCCTTTAATTGCGAAGCATTTGTAAGCTGTTGCTAAATAAAATTCGCTAAAAGCTGGGTGCGTAGAAATTTCTGTTTCGAATTGATTGACAAAATTTTGTTGTGTGATTAAATAACCACTAAACGCATACAAATCGCCTTGAGCAGAAGAATCATTAACTCCTTCATCCAAAATTAATTTAGACGAGCTAACATCTAATTTCACCCAGTTTCCACTTTTTGCTTTCCCATTATCTTTAATTGCAAACGCTTCACCTTTTTCTGAAATTTTAACAGGATATCCATACGGAATTTTACCAATTCGTTTTCCATTCGGACTTGTTCTAACTGTCAATCCTTCTTGCGCTATAACTTGATAAATTTCTTGTGAAAACACAATAGAACTCATCATCAAAATGAATCCAACAACTATTTTTTTCATGATGTAAAATTAAAAAGCTTCAAGTAATCTTGAAGCTTTTATATGAACTATTTTAAATTAAAATTTATCAAGAATTCTTAGTCTTTTTATTTTCTTTTACAATTCGATAAGCGATGTAAAGGAAGATCAACCAAACTGGAATTAATTCTACTGAAATTTTAAGTCCTGTAAACCACATAATCACTAAAATTCCAAATAAGAAAATTAGACAAATATAATTACTGATAGGATACAAGAAAGATGGAAATAATGTTTTTGTATTCTCCAAATTCTTTTGTTTTCGGTATTTAAGATGTGTTATCGAAATCATAATCCAGTTAATTACCAACGAAGAAACCACTAAAGACATCAATACATGAAATGCATCTTCTGGAATTATTTTATTAATTAAAATACAAATTGCTGCGAAAAAAGATGAAACTAAAATCGCCATAACAGGGACGTGATTTTTGTTTAATTTTTTTAAGAATTTAGGCGCATTTCCTTGTTCTGCCAAACCATATAACATTCTACTATTACTGTAAACAGAGCTATTGTAAACTGATAAAGCAGCCGTCAAAACAATAATGTTTAGTGCATTGGCAATTAATCTTGAAAAATCAATTGTGTTACCAAAAATATTTAGTTTCAAATGATTCAAATTCTCAAAAACCATTACAAAAGGACTACTTTTATCCGTAATCGTTTCCCAAGGAGCTAACGAAAATAAGATAATTAATGCTCCAACATAGAAGATTAAAATTCTATAAATTACTTGATTGGTTGCTTTTGGAATTGTTTTTTCTGGATTTTTAGCTTCAGCAGCTGTGATGCCAATCAATTCTAAACCTCCAAAAGAAAACATAATAAGAGCCATTGCGGCGAATAATCCACTAAAACCGCCTTCGCTATTACCAGATAACCAACCTTTTGGAAAAAAACCTCCGTTGTTCCAAAGATTTTGTATTGTTGCTTGTTCACCTCCAGTTCCGCTTATTAATAAGTAAGCTCCGAAGATTATCATAGCAATAATGGCAATTACTTTGATGATAGAAAACCAAAATTCAGCTTCACCAAACATTTTTACTGAGCCTAAATTCAATGCGTTAATCACAATAAAAAAGAACAAACTCGACGCCCATAATGGAATTTCTGGCCACCAAAATTGTACATAAATTCCGATTGCAGTCAATTCGGACATACTTACTAAAACGTAAAGAATCCAATAATTCCAACCAGAAGCAAATCCAGCAAAAGATCCCCAATATTTATATGCAAAATGACTAAAGCTTCCTGAAACAGGCTCGTTAACAACCATTTCTCCTAATTGGCGCATAATAAAAAAGGCTATAATTCCTGCAATTGCATATCCCAAAATAACAGATGGTCCAGCTAAAACAGCAGCAGGTCCAATTCCTAAAAACAAACCAGTTCCAATCGCGCCACCTAAAGCAATCAATTGAATATGTCGGTTAGTAAGGCCTCTTTGTAATTCTTTTTCTTCAGTATTATTTATTTGACTCACGTGTGATGTATTAATTTGTTAAATATATGTAAAAACTATTTTCTAAAAGAACAATTTGAAGAATTGTCTTGTTTGAATTAATATAAAGAAAATGCTTTAATAATAAATTTTATTCATGTTAAATCATCTAAAAATTGAAAAAATATTCAATAAAATTTCTAATTATATAAAAATCAACCTTATGAAAAAACTACTTTTTACTTTTCTATTGACTCTATTCACCTCAGTTCAACTTTTTGCAGATGGACCTTTTTTATATTCTTTACCTTTTGGTTCGAGAGTTTATCCTGATGAAACGATCTTAGAAAAAACGAAAGAAAAAGGAATTGATTATTCTACTTTCGAAAAATATATGTTGGATAATAATATAGAATTAGGCAAAAAAGTTGGGCTTCTTTCTGAACTCGAAGTTTATTTTGTGGTGAATGATAATCAAAAATCATATTTTGTTGATTATAAAGAGAAATTTAAAAAGTCAGTTGGAAAGAAATTTGGAACTAAAACTCCAATCAATGAACGATTTTTAATTGCGTTGATGGATGATTACGATATAGAATCTCCTAAAGTAGAAGTATATCAAAAATTTGTTGATGAAAATCCTCAAAGTAAAACGATGCAATTTGTGAATATTTTTGCTTATAATTTTAATCTTATTTGGGATGATGATAAAAAAGATTATTCTTCTATGAATGATTTTATAGAAAAATATCAAGATAATTGTTTGCAAAATTTTGAGAGTTTTAACAACGATACTTCTGCCGATATTTTTTCTGAATTTGAAGAGATTATTGCGTTAGGATACAATTGCGATTATGCTTTGAATGTCTTGCTCCTGCAAATAATCGATTGAATATTCTGAATCAAAAAACAGGATTTACTTTAAATAAAATTGCAAATGCAGAACCAATTCCAAGAATGGTTGTGACGTCAAATGCTTCTCAAATTGGATTGTCGGCTTATGAATGGTTAGGTGAGGAAATGATGTTAATTTCAAGCTTGAAAATTTCGGATGAAGAGAAAACTCTTCTGAATTATTTTGCCGTAAATGAAACATACAATTATATCAATCATGTCAACAATCTATATGTTTTATTTGAAGCGATTCAGAAAATGCCCTCACAATTAGCGAAATCTGCGAATAATAAATCTGTTGAAAAAATTGCTGCAAAAGATAATTGGAAGAAAATAAATCAATTGTATGATGTATTGAAAAAGAATTTTCAAAAAGAGAATGAAATAGCTGTAGATTCTAGCTCAAACCTTGATGATTTGCGTAATTTGATTTATTATTTGTATCTCAATCCAAAAGAATTGTCAAAAGTTTATCAAAACTAATTATAACCGAAATATTAAATTTTTTCAAAGACTTTAATTCGTAAATGTTGTAGATTTTATTTTAAATTTATCTTCTAAATAACAAAAAAATGAAATCAATTTATTTTCTTGGATTGGGAGCTTTAGGAGCAAAATATGCAGCGAGTTTTTATGAATATAATCCAGAAATTGTAAGTGTAATTGTAGATGAGGAGCGAAAAAATCGATACGAAAAATCGCAAATTTTTGTGAATGATAAAGCGTATGATTTTAATTATGTCACAAAAATCGAGGAGAATAATTATCCAGATTATATATTTTTAGTCGTTAAAAGTTCACATTTACAGCAAGCGATAGAAGATATGAAGCCTTTTGTTGGTGAAAACACAATGATTGTAAGTTTGATGAACGGAATTTCTTCTGAACGTGTTTTGGCAGATCATTTTGGATGGGATCGTGTGGTGAATGCAGTTGCATATATGGATGCTGTAAAAGTTGATAATCGCGTGACGTTTTCGAGTATAGGAAAAATTATTTTTGGGAAAATGGATTCAATTAATCATGATAAATTAGTCGATTTACATGAATTGATGAATGTTGCTGAAATTCCAAATCAATTATCGGATGATATTCAGAAAGCGCAGTGGGCGAAATATTTGGTAAATGTTGTCGGAAATCAATTGACGTTTTTGTTGGAGTTTCCATATGGACAATTTCGTACCAATCAACATCTCGAGGTTTTAATGGATATGATTTCTAATGAAGTTCTTGCAGTTGGGAATGCACATGGAGTTGCAATTGGTCAAGAAGAAGTGGATCGAATGAAATCTACGATGAAAATTGTGGATGAATTTGGTAAAACTTCGATGTTACAAGATCGCGAAGCAAAACGATATTCGGAAGTGGATGAATTTGCAGGCGAAATTATCAGTTTAGGAAAACAATATAATATTCCGACACCTTACAACGAGTTCATTTATAATATGGTAAAATCAATCGAAGAAACATATTAAAATAGTCATAAAGTCATTCAATTTTGGATGACTTTTTTATTTGAAATCAATCGCTTTTGGATAAGCAACTTTCTGAATAATATAAATCGATAGCATAAAAAATATACTCATGATTAATGTTGCAACAGGTAAATATTTTATCGAGTCAGAAGGTAAAATCATTGGTAAAATAACCATTGCAAAAGCAGGAGGTAAGCGTAAATCTGTTAATTTCAAAATAAACATTACGATAATCAAATCGATCAAGCCAATGATTAACCAATTATCAAGATAATGCATTGTTAAACAACCAGCCATTGTAGCCATGAACATTACAAGAATACGTTTTAGACGTACGGTTAATTTTAATGTTGGATTATTTAAAGATTCAAAAGAAATTACGATAATAGGTGGAATAGCAGAGAAATGTGCAAAACCGCTAAAATAAAAAGCTGTAAACCAAACTACACATAATCCGATTAACCATCTGTTATGGCTTGTATAAATCATTGGAACCGCATTTTCAGTTGGTTTTAGTTTGAATATTTTTATTGATAGAAAAAGTAAAAAGACAAATAGAAATATCGCATATAGAAATACAAAAGATTCTGTATTTGTAACAATTGGTAATAATCCCGTAGCTAATGCTGGCGCAAGTTGACTTTTAAAAATTTTCAAGACAATTAACATTGCAACCAATACCAATGCTAATTTGAATGATAATATAATCGGTAAAAAATTAATCCCAAATCCTAAAATAGCAGTTATGGATGGAAGTAAAAAAATATGAAATGGTCGTTGTAGCCATTTATTTTCTCGAAACGTTAAAATTCCGACAGATAATGCAGCAACTTCTGGTAAAATAATTTCTTTATCATCATAAATCATTGCTGTTCCAATCATGATTAAAATAAATAGAAAAGCGACAGAGTATGAGACAAAAGATTCTTTATTACCTAAGATAGATTTCATGAAATAAATGTATAAAAAAAACCTTTGCAAATATACAAAGGTTTTTGTCGGGGTGGCAGGATTCGAACCTGCGACCTCCTGCTCCCAAAGCAGGCGCGATGACCGGGCTACGCTACACCCCGATTCGGTCATTCAAAAAAAATGCGGAGAGACAGGGACTCGAACCCTGGCATCGGTTTCCCGATGACAGATTAGCAATCTGCTCCATTACCGCTCTGGCACCTCTCCTGGTTTTTAATAAAACGTGTGATCCAGTCAGGATTCGAACCTGAGACCTACTGCTTAGAAGGCAGTTGCTCTATCCAGCTGAGCTACTGGACCGATCCAAAAATTCATTGAATTTTGTCGGGGTGGCAGGATTCGAACCTGCGACCTCCTGCTCCCAAAGCAGGCGCGATGACCGGGCTACGCTACACCCCGATTCGGTCATTCTTTTACGATAAATCTTTCTATTTTCGGATGAAAATTTTGTCGGGGTGGCAGGATTCGAACCTGCGACCTCCTGCTCCCAAAGCAGGCGCGATGACCGGGCTACGCTACACCCCGATAGATTTCATTATCGTGGGTGCAAATGTAAGGTGATTTTTGAAAATTAACCAAATATTTTTAAGAATATTTTTCGGAAACTTTCATATATGTTTCTAAATCTTTATCTCCTCTTCCTGAAAGATTCAGAATCACAATGTCTTGCGGTTTAAAATTAATTTTTTCTAAAGCAGCTAAAGCGTGAGAAGATTCTAATGCAGGAATGATTCCTTCCTCTTTTGTCAACATAAAAGCAGCTTCCAAGGCTTCATCATCTGTTGCATTTAAGAATTCAGCACGTCCAGTTTTGAACAAATGCGCATGTAAAGGACCAACGCCAGGATAATCTAATCCAGCCGAAATTGAATAAGGTTCAACAATTTGTCCATCTTTATCTTGCATCAATAATGTTCGACTTCCGTGAATAATTCCTTCTGTTCCTTTGATAGTTGTAGCAGCAGTTTCTCCAGATTCTACGCCCAAACCTGCCGCTTCAACCGCGATTAATTTGACAGAATCATCATTTAAAAAATGATAAAAAGCTCCCGCAGCATTACTTCCGCCACCAACACAAGCAATCACGTAATCAGGATTTTCTTTCCCATATTTCTCTTTCATTTGTGCTTTAATTTCTTCTGAAATAATCGCTTGGAATTTCGTTACCATTGCTGGATAAGGATGAGGACCAACTACAGAACCAATGATGTAAAAAGTTTCAGGATTATTGATCCAATAACGAATCGCTTCATTTGTTGCATCTTTCAAGGTTTTACTTCCTGAGGTTGCTGGAATAACTTCTGCACCTAACATTTTCATTCGTGCAACATTTGGTGCTTGACGAGCAATGTCAATTTCTCCCATAAAAACGATACATTCTAATCCCATCAACGCACAAACAGTAGCAGTTGCAACACCATGTTGTCCAGCACCAGTTTCGGCAATAATTTTGGTTTTACCCATTCGTTTTGCTAAAAGAGCTTGACCAATCGCATTATTGATTTTATGTGCACCTGTATGATTCAAATCTTCACGCTTTAATAAAATATTGGTGTTATATCTTTTTGAAAGATTTGGTGCAAAATACAATGGACTTGGTCGACCAACGTAATCTTTTAATAACAAATTAAATTCATTTTTGAATTCGTCTGTATCGATATATTGTGCTAAAGCTTCAGATAATTCATCACAATTATGATGTAATAACTCTGGGATAAATGCTCCTCCAAATTCACCATAAAAACCTCTTTCGTCAACTTCGTATTTCATTTTGTTTCTTTTTTAATTTTGTTCAATTCGTCCATCAATTGTATCGATAAACTGTTTTACTTCGTCAGTTTTTTTTATTCCTGGTGCTGACTCAAAACCACTATTGATATCAAATCCAATACATTTCGGATGCTGAAAATTTTTCAAGATAAATGCATCTTCAAGTGTTATTCCGCCACTTAATAAAAAGGGTATTGATAACTGATAATTTGTTAACAATTGCCAATCAAATTTCTTTCCAGTTCCTCCGTAATTATTTGATTTTGTATCGAAAACAAAACTATCAATAACTTGTTGATAAGTGGTTAATTGTTGAAAATCTTCAATCGATTTTATGCCAACGGCTTTCCAAATTTTAAAGTCTAAAAAGTTTTCATCAGTTAATAATCGTTGATGTTTTTGATTGATTAATTCTTCACAAAAGTCAGCTGTTTCATCACCATGTAATTGGACAACATCTAATTTATATTCTTCAACTTTTTCGAGAATTTTCTCGACTGATTCATTCACGAAAACGCCAACTTTTTCTGCATTCGGAAAAACTTCAAAAATAGATTCGTCTTCTACAAATCTTTTTGATTTTGGATAGAAAATAAAGCCTACATAATCGGGTTCGATTGCTGCAATTTCTTTAAAATTTTCGATGTTATTATTTCCGCAAACCTTTACTTGAAAACGTTTCATTTTGATTCTTTTACAAATTGCTCAAATGCTTGAGATGGATTATCTGCTTTCATAAAATTTTCACCAATTAAAAATGCCTGAAATCCAGCTTGTCTTAATTCTTTTACTGTTTTAGGATCAGAAATTCCACTTTCCGCAACTTTAATTAAATCGGTTGGTAATTGTTTCAAGATTTGTTTTGATTTTTCAATATCAACTTCGAAATTTTTCAAATTACGATTGTTAATTCCAATCAAATCAATGAATTCATTTACCTTTTCTAATTGATCTTCTGAATGTAATTCCAATAAAACTTCTAATCCAATTCCCTTAGCAGTTTTAGCTAAATTATAGACTTCGTCTTTTGTTAAACATTCTGCAATTAATAACATCAAATCTGCACCAATCGCTTTTGTTTCGTACACTTGAAATTCATCAACAATAAAATCTTTACGCAAAACAGGAATATTCAACACTTCTTTTGCTTGTTTTAAATCATCAAAACTTCCGCCAAAAAATTGCTCATCTGTTAAAACAGAAACGACAGAAGCACCAAACTTTTCGTAACCGGAAACAACTTCTTTTACATTTGCGTCTTTGTTAATAAAACCTTTCGATGGTGATTTTCGCTTAAATTCTGCAATAATTCCAGATTTTAATTTATCTAAAATTGAAGCTTTTGTAGATTTAACAGGAAGCAAAAAATTTTCTGAATTTCTAAAACTTTCTATTGATTGAGTTTTCTGTTTTTCTAAAATTTCAATACGTTTTTGCGCGACAATTTCGTCTAATATCGTTTTCATGGTTTCATTAATTTTTGGAATACATTCAATGCTTTTTTACTGTCTAAACTTTCGTTCGCAATTGCTACACATTCGATTAAATCTTTGGTTGGATAAATTGTTTTAAGCGCTAAAGCAGCATTTGCTAAAACAACTTCTTTTTGTGCTTTAGTTGAATTTCCTTCTAAAACGCTCAAAAATATTTTTGAATTTTCTTCGATTGATTTTCCTCCTTTTATCTCATCAGGTTGAAGAATATTTAAACCAAAATCTTTACTTTCTAAAACAAATTCCCCCGAATTATTGAACACTTTTGTAGGCGATGTCAACGAAACTTCATCATAACCAGCCAACGCAGTCGAAATCGAATATTTCACGCCCGAATTTTGCATCACATAATGATATAATCGAGCAGTTTTGACATCATATGTTCCTAAATTTTGAAATTCTGGTTGAACAGGATTCACCAAAGGCCCCATTAAATTGAAAAATGTTTTTATCGCCAAACCTTTTCTAATCGGAGCAACTTTCGCTAAAGCCGGATGAAAGAGTGGCGCATGTAAAAATGTAATTCCAACTTCTTCGAACTCACGTTTTAATTTATCTTGATTAACAGAAAATTCGTAACCAAAATTATCCAACATATTCGAAGAACCGCTTACAGACGACGTTCCGTAATTTCCTTGTTTAATAATTTTCTCTCCAGCTCCAGCCAAGACAAAACAACTCAATGTCGAAATATTAAAAGTGTCTTTTCCGTCACCGCCCGTTCCTACAACATCAATCGCTTGCTTTGGTAAATTAACTTTGATGCATAAATCTAACAACGCTCGACGATATCCTTTTAATTCTTCCAACGTAATGTTACGCATATTAAAAATGGTCATAAATGAAGCTAATTCGACAGCCGAATATTTTTCTTCCGAAATTTCCACCATAATTTGATAGGCTTCATTTTCGCTCAAAGTATAATTTTCGAATAATAAATTTAATAATTTTTTCATCGTTTTAAGCTTCTAACCAATTCTTAATCATCTCATCTCCAAGTGGTGTTAAAATAGATTCTGGATGAAACTGAACACCGCGAACATCATACGTTTTGTGACGTAAAGCCATCACTTCTCCTTTTGGACCAACTGCTGTAATTTCTAATTCTTCAGGAAAATCTTCATTTGAAACTACCCAAGAATGGTAACGTCCAACTTCTAATTTTTTTGGTAAATTTTGGAATAACACTTCGTCTTTTATTACTTCAATTTTAGATTCAACTCCGTGAAAAACTTCTTGTGTATTTAATAATTTCCCTCCAAAAACTTCTCCAATTGCTTGTTGTCCTAAACAAACGCCAAAAATAGATTTTGTTGAAGCATATTTCTCGATGATTGGTTTCAATAAATTGGCTTCATCAGGAACTCCTGGACCTGGAGAAAGTAATATTTTATCATAATTATTCACATCTTCCAAAGTAATTCCATCATTGCGAACAACGGTAATATCATCGGCGAATTTCTTTAATGAATGCACTAAATTATAGGTGAACGAATCGTAATTATCGATAACTAAAATTTTCATAGTTTATAGGTTTTGAGCGATTTCTATTGAGCGACGAAGCGCTCCTAATTTATGATTGACTTCTTGTAATTCATTTTCTTCGACCGATTTGGAAACAACTCCAGCACCAGCCTGAAAATATAAGGTATTTTGTTTGCTGACGAACGTACGAATCGCAATCGCCATGTTGATGTCACCGTTGAATCCTAAATATCCAATTCCGCCACCATAAACGCCACGATTTTGATTTTCGTAACCGTCTAATAATTCCATTGCTTTGAATTTTGGTGCGCCAGAAAGTGTTCCAGCCGGAAAAGAGTCTGCAAAAACTTTCATCGTATTTACGCTTGGATCCAATTGAGCAGTTACTTTTGAAACCATGTGAATCACATGCGAGAAATACTGAATTTCTTTGTATTGTGCGACTTTTACATCAGCAGAATTTCGACTTAAATCATTGCGAGCCAAATCGACCAACATCACATGCTCTTCATTTTCTTTTGGGTCAGCAATTAATTTTTCGGTCAATTCTTTGTCCAAAGTTGGACTTCCAGTTCTGCGAACTGTTCCTGCAATAGGATGAATTTCTGCATGATTATTATTAATGATAATTTGCGCTTCTGGTGAAGATCCGAAGATTTTATAATTTCCGTAATCGAAATAAAACAAATAGGGCGAAGGATTTACAGAGCGTAAAATGCGGTAAACATTAAATTCGTCACCCGAAAATTTTTGTTTGAATTGACGAGAAGGAACAATTTGGAAAACATCTCCACGGAAACAAGATTGTTTACATTTTGTCACCATTTCTTTGAATTCATCATCTGTTAAATTCGATTGAATTTCACTTTCTACATTAAATGGATATTCAACAATTGATTTGTTATGAACAACACTTTTAATTTCAGAAAATTTAGAATCTATTTCATCATTTTGAAATTCGATGAATTGAATTTCATTGTGAAAATGATTGAACACCACAATATTTTGATAGAACGAATACGAAAATTCTGGAATCGTTGCTTCGTTTCCTTTTGCTGAAAATTTTACTGTTTCAAAATGTGGAATCGCATCCCACGCAATGTATCCAAATAAACCATTTACAGGTAAATCTTCTCCATTTTGAATCATAAACTGACTTGTAAATTTTTTGAATTTCTCTGTCAATTCTTGACCATTCAACGCATATTCTTTTGTTTCTCCATTCGCATACGTTTCATTCACAATTCCGTTTGTAACCTT
This sequence comes from Empedobacter sp. UBA2044, assembly GCF_002333005.1. Taxonomy (NCBI): domain Bacteria; kingdom Pseudomonadati; phylum Bacteroidota; class Flavobacteriia; order Flavobacteriales; family Weeksellaceae; genus Empedobacter; species Empedobacter sp. UBA2044. Next base: position 57,564 of record NZ_DDBA01000037.1, on the reverse strand, counting down.
AAAAGTTGCGATCGGATTTAGACAAATAAAAGAGTTAGCATCTGTCTTAGAATGATAGTCAGAACTCTCTAATAATAAGGCATTCGGATAAATATCTCGCAATTTCAAATAAAGCTGAACAGGAGTTGTTAAATCGGCTAAAACAGTTTCTTTCTGTATGTTAAAAGTTAAATTCATTTGTTAAATATTTAGGTTTAGAGCACAAAAAAAGGCTTGTCGGTTACGACAAGCCTTTTCTACATATAACTGCATAGAGGTCTTACGAACCAACGTTTTGTTGTTCGATATTCCACCACCAGTTATTTGTAAATAATGTTTTCATTGGGACAAATTTAGGAAGGATTTTGAATTGTACAAATTATTTTTTGATAAATTTTTTAGTTGAGTGAACAATTGATATTTTTGAGTGAATAATAAAAACACAAACAAAATGGAATATAATTATAACAATCTGATTGTTGAAGTAGAAAATAAAATTGCATTAGTTACCTTAAATCGTCCGCAAGCATTAAATGCATTGAACAAAGATTTATTAGATGATATTTCAAACTTTTTTACAGACGCAGATTCTGATCCCGCTATTCGAGTAATTATTTTAACAGGTTCTGGTGAAAAATCTTTCGTTGCTGGTGCTGATATCAAAGAATTTGCAAGTTTTGATGGTCGTCAAGGTGAAAAATTAGCTGCAAAAGGACAAGAAAATGTTTTTGATAAAATTGAAAATTCTAAAAAACCTGTAATCGCCGCAGTGAATGGTTTTGCTTTAGGAGGTGGTTTAGAATTAGCGATGGCGTCTCATTTTCGTATAGCATCAACCAATGCAAAATTAGGATTACCAGAGGTTACATTAGGTTTGATTCCAGGTTATGGAGGAACGCAACGTTTGCCAAAATTAATTGGAAAAGGTCGTGCAATGCAGGCAATTATGACAGCAGATATGTTTACAGCTGAACGCGCGTATGAAATTGGTTTAGTGAATGAAGTTGTTGAGCAAGCTGAATTAATTGATCGAGCAAAAGAAATTGCGACTAAAATTTCAAAAAATTCTTCTGTAGCGATTCGTCACGCGATTCGAGCGATTAATGCGTCAGATAAAGACAATGGTTTTGAAGTTGAAATTGAAAGTTTCGGAAATTTATTTGACGAAGAAGATTTCAAAGAAGGAACAACTGCTTTTGTTGAGAAAAGAAAACCTAATTTTAAGTAAATTTACATAAGCAAAAAAATCCGCTCAATGAGCGGATTTTTTAATCGACTTTGGCTGCAAAGCAAACCTATTTTTAAATATATTTTTTGATTTCTGCCACCAATTGTTCTTTTGGCCTTGCTCCACTTTGTTTCCATAATAATTCACCATTTTTGAAAATAGCAAAAGTCGGAACTCCTTGCACTTGATGTCGTGCAGCTAAATCTTGATATTTATCAACATCCACTTTTAGGATTTTGACATCACCTCCCAATTCTTCTTTCACTTGTTGCAAAATTGGCCCCATCATTTGACAAGGACCACACCAAGTTGCAAAAAAATCTAACAAAACTGGTTTATCTGAATTAATAATTTCTTCAAAAGTCATCGTTTTTGATTCTTCTTGGTTATTTGATTGATTTTTATTTCGGTTGAATAAATTTTTAAACATCTTTATTTTTTCTTCTTAAATATACTAAAAAAGCACTTCCGAAGAAGTGCTTCATAATTAGTTTTACTAATTATTAACCTAACCTATGAAAAATTTATTCTACTGTTAGTGCTACTAACATTTAGATATAATCAAAACAAATACCAATTTTAAAATACTGACAATCTGTTTTTTACATTTAACATAATTTAAGAAATAGGCTAACACAAATATGTTTTATTTTAAAAATTTCTACTATAATTCACACACAAATTTTGGATTAACTGACTTTATTTCAGCTATCACTGACATTATTTCTTCTTTGGTTGAATTCTCTTCCAATCTTTTCAATTGTTCCGAATTCAAACCAATCATTTGTATAAATATCACTTTACCATGAGGCGTATCAATTTCATCTAAATCATCATCCTTGATAAAAGCCAAACCAACAATATCCGTTTCCGAATCTGTACGAATTGGACCTCCTAATGGTAAAAACTGGTATTCATCAAACCAAACTTTTGTTTCGTTCACGAATCGCCCCAAATTATTCATTAATTGAACTACCCAAAAAGGGTCTTCACCATTATCATCTTTAACAGGTTTCACGCGGAAAGAAAACTCAAATCCCCATTTACTAAAATCTGCACCTACACTCTCTTCCGAATAGTATAAATGTGACATTCCGTAACTTACCAAATGATAATAACCATTGACATCAAAAATCGCAACACCGTCAATTGGATCATCTCCGCCCTGAAAAGACATCACTTGCGGCGAATAAAAACGAGGCTCTAAAGTCCCATAAACTTCTTTTAAGCGATTTTCGATTGCAATTGCACCAACGGCTTGATCTGATTTATATTGTTTTTTGTATTCTTCTAAATTCATGATGCAAAAATAGTTTATCCAATATTAATTCTCAGTTAAAGACATAAAAAAAGAGAGCTTCTTGTTAGAAACTCTCTTTATAGTAGCGAGGACCGGACTCGAACCGATGACCTTCGGGTTATGAGCCCGACGAGCTACCTACTGCTCCACCTCGCGATTTAGTAGCGAGAACAGGACTCGAACCTGTGACCTTCGGGTTATGAGCCCGACGAGCTACCTACTGCTCCATCTCGCGTTATTGGACTGCAAATATACGTTCATTATTTAAAATACCAAACATTTTTCGAAATTATTTTATTTTATTCGGACAAAAAACAAATAAAAACCACATAAAACACTACACTAAAGCAAGTTATTCAGTTTTAAATATTTTAAAAATATTCCTTAATTAACTTTAATTGGTTGATGATTTTCGATAAAATCGATTGCTAAATCTGCATTATCTGTTAAAAATAGTAACTCCTTATATGCTCGTCCTGTTGCCAATTGATGCAAAACTGAATAAATCGCCGTATCTTCTACATATCTTTTCTTACTCAAAAAAATCATTGGACTATAATATCCTGAAGTTCCGTAATGATTTTGAGCTGCTTCCTGAAAAATTTCTTGGGTTGTTCCTGCACTTCCAGGCGCATAAACCAAACCGAACAAGCTAATTGTTAACAACATATCTTCTCTGATACTATTTGAAAAATATTTTGCAATATTCGTGGCAAATAAATTACTTGGTTCATGACCATAAAACCACGTAGGAATTGCCAAACTTTCAGCACCATTTGGATAGATTTCTAAAACTTTTTTAGCATTCGTCATAAAATTCTTCGCCAAATATTCAGTTTTATCTTCATCAATAAAGTCTAAATCAGCCAAAATATGAATTGCATTCATCAAATCTTCATCCGAATAATTTGCCATATAAGCTCCTAGATTAGCAGCCTCCATAATTCCAGGCCCTCCACCAGAAACAACAAAATACCCTTTTTCAGTTGCTAATTTCGCCGCTTTTGCCGTTTCATTATAAAACTCAGAATTACGCGCAGTAGAATGTCCCCCCATAAAGCCAACCACTTTTTTCTTCGTCATTCCATTATCATCATATTTCAAAATTCGACGCAAACCATCATCAATAGACAAATCATGTAAGCGTTGTGCCAAAGCTTCTGAAACAGACGGATTATATTTATGTTTTTTAAAATGTTTATAGATTTTAAGATCGATACTTTGGTCATTATCTGGATTATAACCTTCCATCAGCTCTTGCCAAGTGTATAATTTTCCACGATAAGGATTATAAGGAACTGATTCAAATTTTGGATAAACAAATGCTCCTTTTTCAATTAAATAGATCGCTTCGTGTTGTTTAAACTTACAACCCAAAAACGATGTATTGCATAAATTATATTCTTCCCAATTAATTTCTTGACGCAAAAAATTAATATCTTGAACTACTTTATCGGTTAAATCTTTGGTTTGAGAAACTAATTCATTCCATTCTGATAGATTATGAACTAAATCTTTGATTGGTTTTATTTTCATTCTTTTTTCTTACTTCATTAAAAATTCGTAAAATGAATTTACACGAATTATTCCAAACCAACGAATTCGGCACAATAAATCTGCTAATTTTCATTTTTCTAATTTATATTTGCATCAAATTCGTGCTCAACTTATTGGGGAATCGTGTGCAATTCACGAACTGTCGCGCAACTGTGAATCAATATTTTTGATAAGTCAGAATGCCACTAATTGAGTTAATAATTAGTCAAAAACTTTCGCGAAAAAAGTAAAAATTATGTTCTATGAAATCATCAAACCACCACAAAAAAACATTATCAACTCAAAAAATAATGAAGAAAAGTAACGTGTAAATATTATGATAATGGAAGTGGAAAAAACACCAAGAGAAGAGTTGATCGAACAACGTATCATCAATTCTGAAACTCGCATTTTCAAAGCTGTTTTTCCAGGAGATACAAACCACCACAACACAATGTTTGGAGGGTCAGTAATGTATTTGATGGATGAAATTGCTTTTATGACAGCAACTCGTTTTTGTCGCAAACCTATTGTTACGGTAAGTAGTGACAAAATTGATTTTAAACACTCAATTCCAGCAGGAACTATCGTAGAAATGGTAGGAAAAGTGGTACGTGTAGGACGTTCAAGTTTGGATGTACAAATTGACGTTTTTATCGAAAGTATGTATCGTGACGGACGTGATAAAGCGATTTCTGGAACGTTTACATTAGTTGCAATTAACGAAAACAAACGACCAGTTCCTGTTATTGACTAACACGAGCTATAGAAAATTTTTAATCCTTTATCTTTTTGATAGAGGATTTTTTTATGATTTTCAATTAATAATTGATAATATTCTAAAGGTTTCTTAGTTTTACATTAAACACAAGAAAAATGGAATTACCTTTTGCCGAACCATTTCGTATAAAAATGGTCGAAGAAATTTATCAATCTACTCGAGAAGAACGCGAAAAGTGGATCGAAGAAAAAGATTACAACCTATTTAACCTAGAAAGCCACAAAGTATTTATTGATTTATTAACTGATTCTGGAACTGGAGCAATGTCTGATAAACAGTGGTCTGCAATGATGACTGGAGACGAAAGCTACGCTGGTTCTCAATCTTTCTTAAAACTGAGAGAAACCATTAATACCATTACTGGATTTGAGTTTCTTTTACCAACGCATCAAGGTCGTGCAGCAGAAAACGTATTATTTTCAGCTCTTGTAAAAGAAGGTCATGTTGTTCCTGGAAATTCGCATTTTGATACAACAAAAGGTCATATCGAATTTAGAAAAGCGCACGCAATTGATTGTACTATTGATGAGGCTTTTGACAGCGAATTGATTCATCCTTTCAAAGGAAATATCGATTTACAAAAATTAGAAAATGTCTACAAAGAATATGGGAAAGAACAAATTCCATTCACATTAATCACTGTTACGTGTAATTCTTCTGGTGGTCAACCTGTGTCTATAGAAAATATTCGTCAAGTTCGTGAATTGTCTAATCAATATGGAATTCCAGTCTTTTTTGATGGCGCTCGTTTTGCGGAAAATGCTTATTTCATCAAAGAAAGAGAAGAAGAATTCAAAACGGAAACGATTAAAGAAATTGTTTTAGAAATGTTTTCTTACGGAGATGGAATGACGATGTCTGCGAAAAAGGATGGTTTGGTAAATATTGGTGGATTTATTGCACTGAATAATGAAGAGCTATATAAAATTTGTGGAAATTTTGGAATTATCTATGAAGGATATTTAAGTTATGGCGGTTTAGCTGGACGCGATTTAGCCGCTTTAGCACAAGGTTTACAAGAATCTACAGAATATTCTTATTTACAATCGCGCATCAAACAAATTGAATATTTAGGGAATAAATTAATTGAATTTGGGATTCCAATTCAGCAGCCAATTGGTGGACACGCTATTTTTGTTGATGCTGTAAAGTTTTTACCAAATGTAACGCGCGAAGAATTTCCTGCACAAACATTGGGAATCGAATTGTACAAAGAAGCTGGAATTCGTGGTGTAGAAATCGGAACTATTTTGGCAGATCGTGATCCTAAAACACGTGAAAATCGTTATCCAAAATTAGAATTATTGCGTTTAGCAATTCCAAGAAGAACTTATTTCCAAAGTCATATGGATTATATCGCGGTTGCGTTGAAAAATATTTTTGATCGACGAAACGAAATTAATTCTGGTTATGAAATTTCGTGGGAATCTGAAATTTTAAGACATTTCACTGTAAAATTGAAAAAGAAATAAATAAAAAATCCTTCAGAAATTCTGAAGGATTTTTTTGATATTACCATCTCCAATCGCCCGAAATACGAAGTGGAGTTTCTAAATTTCCTTTGATTAAGGCTTCTTTTACTTCTTGCTCGTTCCAACGTTTTGAAGGAATTTCTTTCAAATTACTCAAACGATACAACAAATAGGTTTCCAAAATCACATTATTTTTCAAACCAATTTCTTCTACATAATCAAATGTATCGCAATTCGCGTGGTAACAATTTAACGCTCCTTTTGTAAATTGACTATCCGAAAGCCCAATAATAGGCACGCCTTGCAACATAAACGGTTGATGATCTGAATGTAAATCTACACTCGCAAATGTTTTCAATTTAAAATCTGGAATTACTTTTTGCACATCATTCGCATAATCAGTTAAAATAGGTAAATTACTTTCCATTGTCGAATAATAAGACTTTGGATTTGTTGTCATATCCATATTCGACATTGCTTTGATTTGATTGATAGAACCATCTTTCAGCGCTCGATTGACGTAATATTTAGAACCTATCAAACCAACTTCTTCGCCCATAAATAAAACAAATTCTATTGTTCGATCATTTTGAAGATTTAACTTCTTATATGTTCTCGCAATATCCATCACAGAAAAGCTTCCAACACCATTATCAATCGCTCCTGTAGCCAAATCCCAACTATCTAAATGCCCTCCAAGAATTATTTTCTCATTTGGAAATTTAGAACCGATTTTCTTTGCAATAATGTTGCGACCTTTCATTTGTCCAACATCATTTTTCATTTCGATTTTAGCAATTTCTTTTCCTTTTGATAGATTTTCTTTGATTTTCAATCCATCTTCTAAACTGATGTTAATTGCAGGAATTTTAATAATTTCTCCCGTTACAGAGGCCGTTCCTGTCAATAGAATTCCTCCAGCAGGGCGATTAAACAAGATAATTCCTTTTGCTCCGTACTTTTCTGCTAAAGCTGTTTTTTCGGAACGATGTAGATTTTCGATTTCTTTTGGCGTTCCATCCAACAAACCAAGCGTAGCAAAAACAATTTTTCCTTTTACTTTATCACCAATCTTTTTGTAATCTTCTTCAAGTCCATTTCCCAAATCAATCAATTCTCCCGAAAGACTAACATTTGCTGGCGAATGCGCCAAAGCAACGGCTTTTATAGGTTGATTATTGATTTTTAAATCTAAACTTTTACGATTCCATCCGCTAAATGTAAATTCTTGAAAAGACACATCATAACCATACGAACGCAACAAATTGGCCGCATATTCTTCTGCTATTCGTCCATTTTCTGTTCCTGTAGCGCGATGTCCAATTGTTTCGGTTGCTTTTTTTAATTGTTGATAAGCTTCAGAATTCTGTTGTACTTCTTTGTTAATCAACTCTAAAACTTGTTGATTAGTTTGAGCAGATAAACTCATGGTTGTAGAGATTAAACCTAGTGTTAATAAAAATTTCGATTTCATGTGTGAGTATTTCTATAAACTTAAAAATGTTTTTGGAAATAGTTGATAGAATGGGAGGAAAATTTAATCAAAAAAAATAGTCCTCAAAAAATGAGGACTATTTATATGAAATTATAAATTATTTCTTAGTGAGCTGGTACGAAACGCTCTCTTGCATCTTGCAACAATTGTTCTGCTTCTGCTTTATCACCGTACCCTTCAATTGTTGTTGTCTTATTTTCTAAGTCTTTATACACTCTGAAAAAGTGCTCAACTTCTTTCAATGTATGAGGATTCATATCAGTGATGTTTTCTAATTGGTTCCATGTTGGATCAGCAACTGGTACACAAATTAATTTTTCATCTTGTCCTTTGTCATCAGACATTTTAAGAACACCGATTGTTTTTACTTCGATTACACATCCAGGAACAGTAGGTTCTGTTAAGAAAACTAATACGTCAATTGGATCTCCGTCTAATCCTAATGTATTTTCTACGAAACCGTAATCAGCTGGGTAGAACATTGGAGAGTATAAAACACGATCAAAACGGATTCTTCCTGTTTCGTGATCCATTTCATATTTATTGCGAGATCCTCTTGGGATTTCAATGATTGCATCAAAAGTCATTGTAATATTCTTTTTTTTATTATGTATTTTCTAAAAATTCCAATCTAAACCGATTGTGATGCCAAATTTACGAACATCTGGCAAATTATTATAATTTCCGCGCCAATTAAAATCAACACGTATTGGTCTAATGTTTCCAAAACCAATGTTTTCGATCCCAAACCCGTATTCGTAGTAGATTTGTTGATTTGGTGCAAAATATTCTATTGTCGAACGATTAATAGCTTTACTTTTCTCAGAAATGTCTCCGTAAGCCGCTCTCAAGAATCCAACTTCTCTTAATTTTAATTTTTTGATTAACGGAACTTTGTTCAAAATCCAACCGTTAAAATGATGTTCCCAGTTCATCGTTACATATTCGTCTGTTACAAATTCATAATAATCTAATTGTGAAAATGTACCATAAACTTGTCCGTAACTCTCATTTCCAGGTAACGCACTCATTAATGATAAAGGAACACCTTGAAATGTTTTTCCTGCTTCTACAGTTACCAATGATTTACCAAAAGATCCAATCAAAATTGGTTGTGTATATAAAAATTGTAATTTATCATATTCAAAATCTGAATTAATTACACCTTTCAATCCTTTTGTATAGCGCAACATTAACGTGGGTGCAAGTGTTGTCATTTCGTAACGATCAATCCCGTATTGCGAATATTTTGCACCTGGACGAGCAATTACCGAAACACTTACACTTGAATTTGTTAAAGTTTCTTTAATCTGACCGTTTTTTTCATATCCAATCGAAAAATGTACTGCATCAGCTGGTTTTATCAATTGATAATTTCCATCAACACGAAACGTTACATTCTTCCAAGGCTCTATCGACGCATACACATTTGTCAAATTATTGTTACTCAAAAATGTATTATCTCCTTGATTGATGATTGATGACGAAGCAAAACTACGGGTCATAATTCCGTCAGAAGCCGTTAACGTTGCAGCCAATTGTTCTACATCACGTTTTGTTCCGATACCGACTTGAAAACGATTATATTTATTGAACATGTAACGAAAATCTGCTCCATATTTGAATTTATCATCTCGAAAACCATATGCCAAGAAACCTTGCGCACGCCACATATCATTTTGCGAAAAATATGTACGAGCTCCAGCTCTCAAACGGAATCCTTCGATTTGGTTGTATCCAAAAGATGAATATAAATTCCCGATATCAATTGCATTTCCGACATTGTAATATCCAGAACCAAAAATCTCGATTGCTTTCACAATATTATTGAATTTTGGTACTTTATTTAATTGCTCTAATGTTTCGTAAATACCTTCTTGATCTTTCGTTAAAGCTTCAGGACGATTTTCTGTCCAAAACTGATTATCTTTTTCGTTAAGCGCAGCTTTTGCTGGATCTAATTTCTCGTAATAAAAAGCTTCGGGATGTGTTGTATCGAAATCGTAATTGTAATAATTCACCGTTTTATGCGCAAAAATTCCTTTCGCACTTTCCTTTTTACTCAACAACGACATATCCAACATCGCATATTCTTTTTTCGGATAGAAAATAGAATCGTTTGGAATATCATATTCTAGATTCATGAAAATATTACGCACAAAATTCACGTTCATTTCTTTCGTCGTTTCCATCACAACCTCTTTCACCGCATAAGCATCTTTCGAAATATATAATTCTCCTTTAAATGTCAATTCACCTTCGCGACGTGGATAATATTTGATTCGATAAGATTCTATTCCATCTACATCAATAGTATCTTTCAATTCGTAATCATAAACCGCGAAACCATCTGTAGCAATTGGACTCACAAATTTAATATCTAAAATATTGACACGATTATCATAAATATCAATATCACGGAAAAGATTTTTTACCGTAGAAGCCACCACTTCATTTTTCTCGAAACCTGATGTTTTATTTGCAATTAATTCTCGACGTTCTTTTGTAGAAGGTTTATTAATTCCTGCAACATTGTAAATTGACTCATTCAAGAAAGCTGGTAAATATGTTTTTCCATTAATAGAAGAAGTATCTACTTTCTCGAAAACAAACTCCATTCCTTTAAAAATCTTACGTTTCATAAAAGTAGAATCGATATTACTAATATCAAATTGCAACTTTTCGTATTCATCATATTGGTAATGTGGTGCTAATTTTAGCCCATTTTTCTTTTTACGTTTCCATACTTCACGCAAAATAGCATAAGCTGGATTTTCTTTCTTTTTAAGACGTTTTTTCTTTACCGAAACAACCGCAGTTTGTAAATCTACCGTTCCGTCATCTTCTTCTGAAGTATTGTCTTCTGCTAAAAATAATTGAGCAATAAAATTATAATCAATTTTATTTTCAATTACATAATCAGACGTTTCATATCCATTTTTTGATACAACAATTTTATTTGTATTCGAACTAGATTCGATATAAAAAGTGCCATCAGAGTTTGATGTTGCACTTACTTTAAGTTCTGGTAAACGAATATCTGCGTAAGGAATAGGCTTCTGAGTTTCAGAATCGATTACCTTTCCTTGAATTTTTACTTGCGCGTGCACAGACGCTAAAACAACTATAAAAAAAGCTGTTATATAACTTTTCATCAATAAGATTTGGTTAAAAAAAAATAAAGTCTAGCAAAATGTATGCTAGACTTTACAAATATAGTTTATAAATCTTAATTATTTATACATCACAGCTTTTACAGCTTCAACTACATCTTTTGCATTAGGAATCCAAGTCTCATACAAGTTTGGAGCATAAGGTGCTGATGTATCTTTTGTTGTGATACGTTTGATTGGTGCATCTAAATAATCGAATGCTTTTTGTTGAACCATATACGTAATTTCTGAAGCAACTGAAGCGAAAGGCCAAGCTTCTTCTAAAACTACTAAACGATTTGTTTTCTTAACAGATTTGAAAATTGTATCGTAATCTAATGGACGAACTGTACGTAAGTCAATTACTTCTACAGAAATTCCTTCTTTAGCTAATTCATCAGCAGCAATGTAAGCTTGCTTAATGATTTTCCCGAAAGAAACTAACGTTACATCTGTACCTTCACGTTTGATTTCTGCTTTACCAATTTCGATTGTGTATTCTTCATCTGGCATTTCCATTTTATCTCCATACATCTGTTCAGATTCCATGAAAATTACTGGATCGTTATCACGAATTGCAGATTTTAATAAACCTTTTGCATCATAAGGATTTGAAGGAACAATTACTTTAAGACCTGGTACATTTGCATACCAATTCTCAAAAGCTTGTGAGTGTGTTGCACCTAATTGTCCTGCAGAAGCAGTAGGTCCTCTAAATACAATTGGACAGTTGAATTGTCCTCCTGACATTTGATAAATTTTTGCAGCGTTATTGATAATTTGGTCAATAGACACTAATGAAAAGTTGAATGTCATGTATTCTACGATTGGGCGACATCCCGTCATTGTAGATCCAATTGCGATTCCAGAAAAACCAGCCTCTGCGATTGGCGCATCAATTACACGTTCTGCTCCAAATTCGTCTAACATTCCTTTCGAAGCTTTGTACGCTCCGTTGTATTCTGCTACTTCTTCTCCAATTAAAAATATAGATTCATCGCGACGCATTTCTTCACTCATTGCCTCTGCGATTACTTCTCTAAATGTTTTTATAGCCATTTTATGCGATTTCGTTCTTTATTATATTTTTTCCTAAAGCAAATGTAATAAAAAACTTGCGAATTATTTAAAACGAATTCATTCAATAAAAAAATCCCAAAATAATCTAAAGTTATTTTGGGATCGAAAAATATTTAAAAAAGAATGTAATCTCTATTTTAGAACCAGCCTTTGTGACCTTCTACATATGTTTTATCAAACTCTTCGTCAGATTTAGTCAAATAAATAATCCCTTCAATAAATCCAATAAGTCCAGCAAATCCAAATGTTACAAAAGTGGCAATAATTTGAATAACTCCTTCTTTTGTATATCCTAAATAGAATTTATGAATTCCTAAATATCCTACTAAAATTCCAGCAATGATTTTTTTCTCTGATTTGTACGGCTGATTGTTTTCCATCGTTTTTAAAGTTTAAATAATAATTGTTTTTGTTGGTTACAAATTTAATTTGTCCATCATTCTTAAAAATCACTAGATATAATGATTTTGAATACTGTACAAATAAAATAAATCTGATCTTAATTTAAGGTTAACGATTTAACAATCTACTTTTTATAAAATCAATTGCTTTTCTTTACATTTGCATAAAATGGTGCTCAACGAGTGAGTTAAAAGGGAATTTGGTTCAATTCCAAAACTGTCCCCGCAACTGTAAATTCTAACATACTTTTTGTAAAAGAATAAGTCAGGAAACCTGCCATTGCTAACAAATTAATAGAAAATGTTTTCGGAGGAAAAACAGATTTTAATATGAAAAAACTTTTTCTTTGTTTTAATCTTATCGCTGGAATTGCTTTTGCACAGACGGATACCATCAATTTGAAACCTTTGATTTTGAACGATGCTTTTCTTAAAAATCATTACAAATCTCAAAGTATTATCAAACTTAATGATAGTATTTTAGAGCAAAATCCTAATCAACTGACGCAAGTTTTACAAGCGCAAACGCCAATTTATTTTAAAGAAAATGGACGAGGAATGGTTTCTTCGCCTTCGTTTCGTGGAACTTTAGCTTCGCATACAGCGGTAATTTGGAACGGAATAAATGTCAATTCGCAAACAACAGGACAAACGGATTTTAATTTATTTGCAAGTAATTCGTTTGACGGAATTTTAGTGAAACCAGGAGGCGGAAGTATTGCGTATGGAACAGGTTCTATCGGCGGTACAATTCATTTGTTGAATAAATTTGAGTATGACAAAGGTTTACAGCAAAAAATAAATTTAGGATACGGAAGTTACGATACATGGTCGGGAAAATATCAATTGAAATATAGTACAGAAAAATTTAGTTCTTCAATCGATTACGAACGAAATCAATCTGATAATGATTATAAAATTCCGAATCACATGAAGAAGAATTTGAACGGAAAATATTATTTCAATACAATTAATGGAAATTTTGGCTATAAAATTAATCCTGAAAACGAATTGAAACTTTATTCAATGATCAATTTTGGGAAGCGCGAATTTCCTTTAGTTGACATTGGTTCAACGCCTTCTGGGTACGAAAATAAGGATTATCGTTTGATGACAGAATGGAATTTCAATCCAAATGAAAAGTGGCTATCGCAGTTAAAATTGGCATATATCCGAGAAGAAAACAGTTATTTCAACAATATTCACAAATCTTATTCGGACGATTTACAGGTGGATAATTATGTTTTAAAATATTATCTGAATCATCAATTGACTAATAATTTCGAGCTTTCATTTTTATCTGAAGCTAATTATAATCAAGGAAGTGGAAATAATTTGAATAAAAGCGATCAAAACTCAATCAATTTTGCCTTAATCGCGAAGCATAAATTATCAGATGTTTTGGAATACGAAGCGAGTATTCGTCAAGATTTTTCTGATACGTACCAAAATCCATTTATTTATTCATTGGGTTTTAATTTTCGTCCGATTCATTCGTATCAATTGAGAGGAAATGTTTCGAAAAATTTCAGAAATCCAACCTACAATGATTTATTTTGGAAAACTGGTGGAAATCCAGATTTGAAATCAGAATCAGCTTATCAATTTGAACTTGGAAATGATTTTATCAACAAAAATTTAAACATTCAAACCAATATTTTTTATAATAAGTTGAGTGATATGATTCAATGGATTCCGAGTTCGCAAAACACTTCTTATTGGGTTCCTGTGAACATCAACAAAGCTGAAACCTATGGTTTTGAAATGATTGGAAGCTACAAATGGAATGCATTTAGTTTCAATACAACTTATGCATACACCAAAACAAAAGATAAATTTAAAAATAAGGAATTGATGTATTCCCCAAATCATAAATGGACGGCGAGCGCACAATACACTTACAAACGTTTATCTGCTTTTCTACAAAATATTTATACAAGTAAAGTTTTTACCGATTCGGAAGAAGAAAGAACACTTGATGGTTTTTGGCTAACGAATTTAGGTTTAAATTTTACGATTTCACCACTTTATAGCGTTTCTATGAGTGTGAATAATGTGTTTAACCAAGAATATCAAACGCAAGAAAATCGTTGGCAACCCGGCACAAATTATAACATACAAATACAAATAAAATTTTAAAAAACTATGACTAAATTTAAATCAATCGCACTTATAGCCTTGGCAGGAGTATTTTTACAATCTTGTTCAAATGACGATGATGGGCCAAATAATGATCCTGAAAAAGGAAACTACTCGAAAGGAGTTTTTATTTTGAATGAAGGAGGTTTCAATTCAGCTAACGCAGAAATCACTTATTTTGATCCAACAAAAGATGTAAGTACAACAAATCCTATTCAAGAAATTTTCAAGACTGCGAACGCTGGTGCACAATTGGGTTCTGTAGGACAAAGCATGTATTTCAAAGGAAACAAAGCTTATATTGTTCTTAATGTTTCTAATAAAGTAGAAGTTGTAGACAACACAACTTTCAAAAAAATTAGTACAATTCCATCATCAGATAATATGAGCAACCCTCGTTATATCGTTTCTGATGATCAATTTTTGTATATCTCAAACTGGGGAGATCCTAATGTAACGACAGATGATTTTATTGCAAAATACAAAATCAGTGATTTAACATTTGTAGAAAAATATAAAGTAGATGAAGGTCCAGAAAAAATGATTCTTGACAATAACAAACTTTATGTTGCACAAAAAGGTGGCTGGGGAACAGGTAAAACAGTTACAATTATTGACCTTAAAACAAATGATAAAAAAAGTATAAATGTTGGTGATGTTCCGACAGATTTAACAATTCAAAACGGAAATTTATTTGTGCTTTCTCAAGGTGTTAATTGGGGAACTACTACAAAAGGAAAATTGGTTCGTTATAATTTAACTTCAGAAGATAAATTAGAAATGAATTTTCCTGATGGACAACATCCTAATTTCTTAGTTGCGGAGAATAGTAAATTGTATTACATCGTTAATAATTCTGTTTATTCTATGGCTACAAATGCAACAGCTTTGCCTACAAAAGCAGATTACATAACAGGTGCTGATAGTGTATATGGTTTCTATGTAAAAGGTGATACTTTTTATGTTTTAGACGCAAAAGATTACAATTCTAATGGACGATTATTAATTCAGAATGCACAAGGAGGTCTTAAAAATCCAGCAATTACAACTGGAGTTTCACCAAATTCTGTTTACATCAAATAATATTTCCTGAAAAATCAACATAAAAATATCTGAAGTTTAAACTTCAGATTTTTTTATGTTTTTCATTTTGAAAATTGTTTGTGAATTAAACCCTACAATCGCGAGTAAAATCAAACTATAACCGATCATTTGCATTAGAGAAACGGCTTCTTTGTAATAGAAAATTGCTAAAACAAAATTCATAATTGGATTCAAATAAATTAAAATTCCAACAGTTGAAGAGTCAATTCCTTTTAAAGCAAAATTGTTTAAGAACATTGGAATGATAGTGAACAAAATCACAATCATCATGATACATTGATAGAAAATTGTTTCGGTCGGAATTGGTCCTGAAAAGATGAAAACCAATGGTAACATCAGAATGGCTACAATTAATAATTGTGTCATCAACAAATTGAAACTATCAAAAACATTCAAACTTCTCTGAATAATGATATAGAGTGCAAATGTACAAGCTACAATCAAACTATAAACCAAGTCTATAAGATGACCTATAGAAATAACCAAACATGCTAAAAGACTAATACCAACTGCAATCCATTTTATTTTGGTCAAATGTTCTTTCAGAATAATGAAAGCCAAAACGGTAGTAATAATCGGGCAAACCAAGTACGAAAGCGATGCTGCTTGTACGCTAATATGATTCATCACGATAATAAACATCAACCAATTCGTCATCAAAATCAATGATCCGCCAACAATTAAACTTACTAATTTTTTCTGTTTCTTTTTATCAAATGATTTGAATAAATCATAATCAGCTTTCATCTTATTACGTCGAAATCCAACATTAATGACCACTAAAAAGAAAACGGAAACATACAATCTGAAAAATAGAATATCCAAAGGTGGATAACCGGCGATCGGTTTCAATCCGAAACTAAAAAATCCCCACATAAAGTAGGTTATAATGGCTGCAATGATATATTTTGATTGATTCATAAAAGAGGCATCAATTTGTACAAATGTATCGAATATCCAATTTGGAAATGATTATTTTTGCCTTAAATTTTATAGAAATGGAAAATCTTTTTACAGACGAATATTTTATGCGAATCGCCTTTAACGAAGCGGTTACAGCTTTCGAGCGAGACGAAATTCCAGTTGGAGCTGTGATTGTTTGCAACAACAAAATTATCGCGAAAGCACATAATCTAACGGAAACATTGACTGATGTTACAGCGCACGCAGAAATGCAAGCCATTACGTCTGCAGCAAATTATTTAGGTGGAAAGTACTTACAAGATTGCACATTGTATGTAACCTTAGAACCTTGTGTGATGTGCGGCGGAGCATTGTATTGGAGCCAAATCTCGAAAGTGGTTTATGGTGCTTCGGATGAAAAACGCGGTTTTAA
This sequence comes from Empedobacter sp. UBA2044, assembly GCF_002333005.1. Taxonomy (NCBI): domain Bacteria; kingdom Pseudomonadati; phylum Bacteroidota; class Flavobacteriia; order Flavobacteriales; family Weeksellaceae; genus Empedobacter; species Empedobacter sp. UBA2044. The sequence continues at coordinate 40,561 of NZ_DDBA01000037.1, read as the reverse complement.
AGCAAAAATTGGCGAATTACATCCAAAAACTGAAATTGTTTCGGGAATTATGGAAGAGAAATGCGGTCAATTGATGAAAGAATTTTTCCAACGTAAGCGCTAAATTGATTTCAAAATCGATAAAACCTCATCATAATTTTCTATAAAAGCCATGTGTCCGCCATCAAATTTGTACAAATGAATATTAGGTAAATTTGGAATTAAGATTAAAAATAATTCAGGATTAACTGTTTCATCATTCATTCCAACAATAATATAAATTCCACCTTTGAAATCATACAAAATCGACGAACGATCTGGACGCTGTCGCATTCCTTTCAAAGCTGCACAAACACCTTCAATTGGAGTTTTTAAAGCAATTTCTTTTACAAATTTCAACTCATCTTTGAATTGATCTCGATGATGCGCTGCAAATAAAGTAGGCATACTAAAACTCACCAACGCATTGAAATTTTTACGAGCAGTTTCACACGCTTTCAAACGTTGATTTTTCTTCGCTTCATCATCTGGTAAAGTCGAGGAGTTAATCAAAACAATATTTTCTACACGCTCTGGAAAAAGGTCAGCCAACGCGCACGCTACATAACCACCCATCGAATGCCCAATAAAAGTTGCTTTTTCTAGATTTAATTCATCCAAAACCTCAATCACTTTTTCTGCCATTTCTTCCATCGTATTTACCTTTTGCGAATTTTCAGAATTTCCATGACCAGGCAAATCAATTGTAATAATTTGCGCTTCTTTCTCAAGATTTTTTCGTAAATTATTCCAAATTAAATGACTCTCTAAGAAACCGTGTAAAAACACCAAGGGTTTACCGTTTCCAATATTTTCGTAATACAACATATAGTTTGGTTCAGAATTTGTAATTAACTAATGCACAAATTTACAATAATGAAAAAATATAGTCCCATAATAATACTATCAATAGCTATTGGAGCTATTATCATTTATTGTATGACAAAAAATGAGCCTCTTACGATGGGAGATTCTGTACAAAAAGTAATCAAAAAAGATTCTTCTTTTCAAGAAATTGCTTTTGCTTCTCCAAAGACTATGAATAATTCTGAATTGAAATTAATTCATGGAAAAGGCGAATTTGAGATTGAAAAAGAAGCGAAAGAACAACAAACTTTTAGTTTTAGGAATGATTCTTCTTCCTCTGTTTTTATTCAAATTATTCCTAAAAATAAACTCGGAAACATCAGAATTAATCAACTTATCTCTCCAAATAACGAGAAAGATGGTCCTTTTGGACGAGAAATCAATTATGATTTAACCGAAAAAGGCTTGTATCAAATCCGAATTGGAGAAAGTTTGATGCAAGGTGATCCATTTGAAGGAAAATATACCTTGAAATTGCAGTTAAAATAGTTACTTTTACAGCAGAATTTTTCTGTTATGAAATGGACTTTTATCGCTTTTATTACATTGATTACACTTTATAGTTGCGAAGATAAATCTACGCCAACCATTTATCCAAGCAAGATTGGAGTTGATTCTGCGTACAAAGATTTAGTAAAAAAATATAAGCCAACAACAGAAGATGTAATGAAAGAAGAAGTGGTAAAAACGGCTTCTCCTCAGAAGAAAGTTACTGCAAAACCTCAACAAAAAGTTGTATCTAACACAGATAAAATTGTTCCTTTAAGTGCCAATAACACAACCGAAAATCTTGAAGTAAGTTATGCAAAAGCTAAAGCAGAACCAACTAAAATAGCAGGACAAACAAATACGTTTACCTTTAATGCAGATTCTGCTAAAAAAGTTTGGATCAAAATTTCGGCGCAAGATTCTACAGCAAATATCCGAATCAATCACATCAAAGGACCTGTGGATTCTATAAAAGGTGGACCATTTGGTAAAGAAACTATTTTCGAATTGCCTGCACGTGGCGTGTATCAATTCTCGATTTCGGAAAAACCAACAAACCCAAAACCATACGCTGGGAAATATAAAGTGGAATTGAAATTATTGTGGAAATAAAATTGAATTCCTATATTTAATAAAAAATTCAATATGACAATTCTAATCATTTGTATTTTCTGTACAGTTATCTTTCTATTTTGTAGTTGGGTTAATACATTTGAATTAGAAAAAATAAATTATGAAAGTGAAGAAGAAATAAATAAAATAGGACTATTTTTTAATAAAAAAATTAATGCATTTGCTTCTTTCTTTGTTGTATTTGGATTTTTAATTTTACTTGTTCTTTATTTTGTAAATAAAAATGATTTAAAAAAAGATTATTTAGATAATATTAAAAATTCGAGTGTGAAATTTAAAAATATCGATCAATCTTTTTTCAAAAAGAATAATATAAATTCTACAAATCTATTGACTTCTGATATGCAAAGAATTAATTATGAAATATTCGCAATAAGTTTTCAAATTATTTCTAAAAAAGATACTACAAACTACAAAATTGTAAAATCTGAAGAAATAAAAGGTAATACTTTTTATTTATTTCATCTTACTAAAAATAATAAAACAGAAACGTTATTAGGAAAATTCATTCCTGAAAAATAATTTCATAATTTATTTATAATAGATTTTGTAGTTAAGTGAATGATTTTTCAAAATATCTTGTTTAATCATTTCACCATTAATTTCATAATATAAATCAACTGGTTGTTTCGTATTTATCAAGTCAAAATAACCATTTCCTTCGGGACAAAAAGGATTTTCGTAAGAAGTTTCTAAACCAATAAAATATTTTTCAGCTTCGGAAAGTTTGAGTTTCAAATGAATTGGAAAAATATATTTTCCTTGATAATCTTTATCCACTTCAAACCATTTTTCATCAATTAAACTTTGTTTATCATCAATCGATTTCAGAATTATTGGTTTGAAATAATAATATTCGTTACAATAATTTTTCTTCTTTACTTTTGATTCAAACAAAATTTCGATTGCTACAATTTCAATTTCTTTCTCGTTTGGAAGCAATAAATTCGAAAATATTTTGAGTCCAAAACTTGTGTTATCGGTTAATCTTTCAACTTTCTTGAACTTTGGACGAAATTGTTTGTAATTAGAATAATTCATAACCTCAACTTGATTGAGATTAATCGTATCCAACTTTTGAGCAAAACTTAACGTAGAAAGTAAAAAGAGAATTAGGAATTTCATCAACTTCTTTGTTTCAAAATTTCTTTCAATTCTTTTAGCTCAGAAAGAATTTCATTGTTCTGGGCTTCTAACTCCTTTATTTGTTCAGTATTTTTAAAAACATTATCAAAACGCTTAAAAAATAATCGAATAAAAAATAAAATAAATATTAAAACTACTATTAATGCTATATTTTCCATTCTTTAAAAGTATAAAAAAACGACTCAATACTGAGTCGTTCTTAAATTATTTTTATTTTGAGAAGAATTAAATCAAGTTCAAAACTTGTTCTAAATCTTCTAATAAATCATCAATATCTTCGATACCAACAGACAAACGAATTAAATCATCTGTAATACCAATTTCAGCACGTTTCTCAGCAGGAATAGACGCATGTGTCATCGTAGCTGGGTGATTTGCTAATGATTCAACACCACCTAAAGATTCAGCCAAAGTGAAAACTTTCAAGTTTTCTAAAATTTTGAAAGCATCTTCTTTTTTCCCAGAAGTTAATGTAAACGTAACCATTCCTCCGAAATCTTTCATTTGCTTTTTCGCAATTTCGTGTTGCGGATGATTTTCCAAACCTGGATAATACGTGTGCGCAACTTTTGGATGAGCCTCTAAAAACTGAGCGATTTTCATTCCGTTTGAACAGTGACGATCCATACGAACAGCCAAAGTTTTGATTCCACGTAAAACTAAGTAAGAATCTTGTGGTCCTAAAATTCCTCCTGTTGCAAATAAATTGAAGTGAACATCAGTTGCCAATTGCTCCGAATTAACCACAATTGCTCCAGCAACTAAATCTGAGTGACCTCCTAAATATTTCGTTGCCGAATGCATCACGATATCTGCTCCCAACTCAATTGGACGTTGTAAATATGGTGAAGCAAATGTATTATCAACAGCGACTAAAATATCTGCTTTTTTTGCTTTTACAGCATCATTTACCGCTTTGATATCAACCACTTTCATCAATGGATTTGTAGGTGTTTCAACCCAAACCATTTTTGTATTATCATTGATTAAAACAACAACAGCCTCAACATTTGTCATATCTACGAAATGGAATTTCAATCCAAATTTTTCATAAACACGTGTAAACAAACGGTAAGAACCTCCATATAAATCGTCCATCGCGATGATTTCATCACCTGGTTTAAATAATTTTAATACACCATCGATTGCTGCCAAACCAGAACCAAATGCAAAACCTGCAACTCCACCTTCGATAGATGCTAATGCATTTTCTAAAGCAGTTCTTGTTGGATTTGCACCACGAGAATATTCGTATCCTTTGTAATCTCCTGGTGATCTTTGCGCGAATGTTGATGTTTGGTAAATTGGAGTCATTACGGCTCCTGTAGAAGGGTCATGTTGTTGACCTCCATGTATAGCTTTTGTATTGAATTTCATTGTAAATGCTTTTAACTATAGCAAATATATGGAGTTTTATTTATTCTTTGTTTTAAAGATTTGTTAGAATTTATTTCGGGAGATTAACTAAACAATTCGTATAAAACTTGTAATGATTTTGGCTTCTTAAAATTATTGGTGTGAATTTGATAGTACTTCACTAGAATTTCGAGTAAAAGAGAACGTTGCGATTGGTTGAATGTATTTTTTGAATCTTCGGAAAAGTGTAATTCTAACAATTTTTTGAACAAAACAGTTTCATCTGCTTTCAACATATTGATAGATGAATTCGAATTTGTGAAAAATCCATTTTCTAAATCGAATAGATTTCCATCAATTTCTAAGTTGGGATAAAAACCAAGAAAATGTGATAATTGAATTAAAAAAATCAAATGAAAATCTGCAAAATCATCTTTTTTTTGATCAAATTCTTTTAACGAATGTTCAATGTAAAAATATAATTCTGGATTATCTGATTCTTCTTTTAGAACTAAGTTTAGGATTTCAGCTAAGAAAAAAACAATCGCCGATTTGATGGGATGAAAATGCAACGATTCATAATAATGCGACGTCTGAGCTGATTTTAAGAAAACCAATTGTTGTTCATTTGATTTCGGTTGAAAGCTCAAATCTATTTCTGCTAGCGGAAAATACAACGAAGTATTTCGCTTTTTTTTGGAGAAAACTCCTTTTGCTATAAATGATTTAAGGCCAAAATCTTGTGTATAACAACGAATAATTAAACTCGTGTCACCATATTTTAAGCTTGAAAGTACAATGGCTTTGGTTTCTAAAATTTTCATTAACGGACAACTGCAATTTTTAATGTTTTGGTTTCTGTACCATCAGCATTTGTCATCAAAACTAAGTAAATTCCAGAAGCTACTGGCTTTCCTTTTGCATTATTTGTGTTCCATTCTACAATTCCTCCTTCTGCTTTTTTCTCAAAAAGTAAATTTCCAACAATATCTGTAATCTTAACCAACGCACGATTTGGAAGATTTTTTATCGTGACATTCCCCTTATATTCTGGACGATAAGGATTAGGATAAGCAATTGCATTGTTAAAATTATTCGCTTCTGTCGATACATCTCCGTTATACGAAACCACACCTTTTTCCGTTGCAAAATATACTTTTCCTGTCGATTCATCAATCGAAACATCGTACACAACATCCGAAGGTAAAGGTGAATTTTTAGACGTAAAATGCAATTTCGTCGATTCTCCACTATCCGAAACATAATAAACTCCTGCTCCATTTGTTGCAATCCATTTATTATTTGCGTTATCTACTTTTATAGCATAAATTCCAACATCGGTTAACAACGCTTCCGGAATTCCATCTTGAATAATGACAACAGGCTCGGCAATTATATTATTAGAACTTACAGCATTATCAGCTCCGTACAAAACCACTAAACCTTGTTGAGTTCCTATCCACAAGTTGTTTGATCTATCATTTGCAACTGTCAAAACGTTATTAATAGGCAACTTGTTTGAAGTTGTTAAAGTTGTTACTATTTGATAATTTTTATCTAATACAGCAACCCCTCCTCCTTCTCTACCACTTGGATAATAGGTATAAATATCAGAAAAATCAGGAGTTAGAGCCACTATTGCAGAGGCTTTATCAACAGAAGTATTATTCCACGTCCCATTAGCATTACGTTCTAAGTAATAAACCGAATTATAATCAGGAGATTTTCCATCTGGAAATGAAGCACCAATATGTAAGTTTCCTAATTTATCATAGGCTAATCCAGAAATTCTAGAACTAGGGAACTGATTACTAATAATTCGATCAGGTTTATAATTATTTACAAACTCGAATTTAGTTGGATCAAATTCTAATAAATCTGTTCGCCCATTTACATCGCGTCCATACTTATTGAATGATGAAACTATAAATGTATTATTATTTTTATCTGGATGAGGAGCGATTCTTAAAACATCTCGAATATCAAAAATATCTTTTGAACGAAAATTGTTCCATTGTTTTACATTATAATAATAGAAACCATCACTATTATCTAAAACATTTCCATAACCTAGAGTTTCTCCTGGAGCAATCCAGACTTTTCCATTTTTTGTTGTTACAGACCAAGCTTTATTATTGAAAGGTCCATCGGGATAAAATTCTTTATGATTAGATAAATTAATAATTCCATGATTTACTGAACCTCCAAAATAAATATTGTTAATAAAAATTCCTGAATTGAAATTTATTTCATTTCCATCTTCATCAATTAAAGGGTAATTATCTCCTTTGAAAACAGAAATTTGATTATTCTGAGTAATAATTAATTTACCATTCGACGATTTTAACTCTTTAATCAAATTAAAAGGAGTAGAAGTTCCTCTTAATAATTTTAATTCATTGTTTACCGAATAATAAATCTCATTTTCAAATAATTCTATATTTGTAACATTTTGACCAACAATTTCTTCTTTCCAAATTTTTCTATTTGTAAAATCTGGATTATTCAAATTCTTATCCGATAATTCGCTCGAATAGATTCCTTTATCTGTTGCAATATAAAGAGTTGTTCCGTTAATTGTTGCATCATTTACAACAGCTGTATTTGTACGTGTTGTTTCTTTAAATTCTTCCTCTTTTAAGTCGAAAGAAACAATTCCAAAAGCTCCAGAAATAAACGCAATTCCATCATTTATAAAAATATGATTGACTTTTTTATCACCCGAAAAACCATTCCATTTGATATCCAAAACCATTGTCGATTCTCCAGATTTCAATAAATCTAAACCTCCATTTTCATACCCAACTAAAAACGAATCCGAATCTATATCATAAGCCATTGCAGAAACCCCAACATTGTTCAAAAAATTGGTTTTATTTAGTTTAATCCAATCACTTGTTGGATTTTGAGGATTGAACAAGAAAATTCCGTTTTCAGTTCCACAATAAATCACACCATTTACTTCTTCCAACAATTTCACATTATTGTAAGAAAAAAGATCAGTCCAACGCACTTTATCATTTTGAGCGTTTAAACTTGTGAAAATCATGGTGATGAAAATGAACAATTTTGTCTTCATAATGCACAAAAATACTGTAATTTATAACAAAATAACTTGCTAAAAATTGTATTGCTTGTTACAATAAATCATAAAATTTACCTGGAAGAGTAGAAATTATTTGCTTCAATTCTAAATCTAATAAAGTTGGCATCAATTCGTAGGATTTCAAATTTAAGTCAAAAGACATTTTATCAATATGTTGTTTTCCATTGGTTTTGAGATAATTTACAATTAAATTTTCATCATCAGAAAACTCAATAAACAAATCTATTTGTTTTGGTTTCTTCTTCGAATTGAAGTTAAAATAATCAATAATATCTTTCGAATTTTCGACCAAATAAGCTTGATGAGATTTTATCAAATAATTACACCCAATACTCAACACATCGGTTGATTTCCCTGGTAAAGCAAATACTTCGCGATTATATTCATTTGCAAATTTTGCAGTCACCAAACTTCCTCCTTTAAAAGCAGACTCTACCACAATTGTAATATCCGACAAACCTGCAATAATCCGATTTCGTTGTAAAAAAGCTTCAGGTGAAGCAATTTTAAAACTTGGTTGCTCCGTAATCCAACCTCCTTTTTGTAAAATTTCAATCGCAATTTTTTTGTGAGCAACAGGATAAATTCGTTCAAAATTTGTTCCCATTACCGACCATGTTACAACATTATTTTTAAGCGCATTTGAATGTGCTTCAATATCGCAACCATACGCCAATCCACTCACAATTGTAACATCAAAATCAGCTAAACCTTCAATTAATTCAGTAATAAAATTTCGTCCATAATTGGTCATTTTTCGTGTTCCAACAATCGAAATCTTTTTATTACTGAGATGATTAAATTCTAAATTTCCTTTGCAAAAAATCACTAAAGGTGCATCAATACATTCTTTTAAGAATTGTGGATAAGCTTCATCATAAAAAGTTAAAATATTGATTTGATTATTTTTACAATATTCTATTTCGTTAAAAGCTAAATCTAACCATTTTTTATTCCCAAAATCTTTGCTTATTTGCTGTCCAATTCCCGAAATTTGCATCAAATCTTTTGGTTTACAATTCCAAGCAGCCGCTGCCGAACCAAAAAATTGAATAATTTTTCGAGCCGTGATATCGCCAATTCCTTTCTGGAAAGAAAGTGCTAAAATATATGGTAAATCGGTTTGCATTTTGTTAAATTATTAATATTAAACCAACTAAGAATAATTTTAAGTATTTATTTTTTGCTAAATCTAAAAAAAATGTTAATTTCGTAGTATGAGGTTAGAAGAGCATATTAGTCAATTATTATTTCAGCACGATTGTGTAATCGTTCCAAACTTTGGTGCGTTTATCTCAAACACTGCTAATGTGGCGTTTGACGAGCAAACAAACACATTTATTCCACCAAGAAAAGAGCTTTCTTTCAATACAACTTTAACAAAAAGTGATGGTGTTTTGGTGAATAAAATTGTAGAAGATGAGCCAATGTCTTTTGAAAATGCGCAAACATTTTTGAATGAACAAGTTTATTTTTGGCAAGAACATTTGAAAAATGGAAAAGTTTTAACCTTACAAAATATCGGATCATTACAATTTAATGACGCTGGAAAAATTGACTTCAAACCAGAAAATGCTCAAAATTATTTCATCGCCGCTTACGGTCTTTCAAATTTACAAGCCAATTACATTTTAGATTCGTCTAAAACTAAAACCTCTAACAAACACATGTCAAAATTTTTAGCCGCAGCCTCATTAATTCCCATTATTGTTGGTGGCTTCCTATATTTTAATACGCCGCAACCCGTACAAGAATTCGTAACAGAACAATGGAGCGGTTTGGTTTTACCAATGATTGGTAAAGATGACGCAACCAAAACTGAAAAACCTACAGTGCAATACGATGTGTATAATATGCCGCAAACGATTGCTGAGCCTTCTTTAGTTGAATATCAGATTGCCGAAACGGTAACGAAAACAGATACAATTGAAACGCCTAAAAAAGTTGAAATTACAGTTGTAAAGGAAACGAAACTGAATGAAACTGAAAAGGAGATTACGGCAATTGTAAAGGAAAAGCCTTCGACAAAAGAAATTGTAAAAACAGAAACAAAAAAATTAACGAAAGTTGAAGCTCCTAAAACAGCTGAAAAGAAAGTTGAGGACAAAAAAGAAGTTGCAACTAAAACAACTTCAAAATCTAACAATAAAAAATATCAAGTAATTGCGGCTTCGCTTAAACGTCAAGAAGATGCTGATCGTTTGGTTCGAGAATTGAAAAAACAAGGTTACAAAGATGCAGGAGTTTCTTATGTAAAAGGTCGCTATTATTATGTTACATATAGCAGCTTCAATAACATAGAAGACGCGCAAAAATATATGAATGATGTGAATAAAAAGTCTCCTGGAACTTGGGTTAGAACTGAAAATTAAATCATTTTTTAATACAATATAAATCGAAATAAGCTGCCCAAAAGGCAGCTTATTTCTTTGTTAGAATGAATATGAAAACTACTTCCAGCCACCACCTAAACTTTTGTATATAGCGACAACTGTACTTAATTGTTTTTCTTTTGTTTCGATTAATTCCATTTTTGCATCCAATAAATCACGTTGAGTTGTTAACACTTCTAGATAATCTGCACGATTATTTTTGAACAACTGATTCGCAATATCAATAGATTCTACAAGTGCTTTCGCCTGTTTATCTTTGTACGAATAACTTTGTTCTAAGTTATTAATCTTCGACATTTGATTTGACACTTCTAAATAAGCATTTAAAATCGTTTTATCATATTCGTACAACGCTTGTATTTGATGAGCATTTGCTGTATTAAACTCCGCTTTTATCGCACTTTTATTGATTAAAGGCGCAGCTAATTCTCCAGCCAACGAATATAAAATAGACTCTGGCATTTTTACCAAATAAGATGGTTTGAACGCATTTAGTCCTAAAGCCGCAGAAATATTAAGTGACGGATAAAACTCTGCACGAGCCACTTTCACATCTAAAGCAGAAGCTTTTAACTCTAATTCTGCTTGTTTGATATCAGGACGATTTGATAATAATTCAGAAGGAATTCCTGCATGTACTGTTTGTGGAATCAAATCCATAAATGACGAACCATCACGTTTTATCTTTTGCGGATATCTTCCCAATAAAGCATTAATCCTATTCTCGGTTTCCGTAATATCTTGTTTAATATTAAACTCTTCGCTTTCTGATTTTAATAATTCTGCTTCAAATTTCTTCACCGCTAATTCAGTTTCACGCGCTGCTTCCTTTTGAATTTTAACTACACGAAGTGATTCTTTCTGTAACTCAATATTTCGATGAATTAACTCCAATTGACTATCTAAAGACAATAATTCATAATAAGACGATGCGATCTCTGAAATTAAATTTGTCAAAACAAAATTCTTTCCTTCTACCGTTGATAAATATCGCGCAATCGAAGCATCTTTCGAATTACGTAATTTTTTCCAAATATCAACTTCCCAATCAGCGCTCAATCCAATCGCATAATCCATCAAAGGATCAGGCATTTCTTTCCCGGGTTTTATCTCAGTCGAAGCATCACCAGCACCTTGACTTGTATAACGACCAACTTTCTCAACTCCAATTCCTGCATTTGCTGAAACATTTGGCGATAATTTTCCGTTTTTGTACAACACTTCATTTTTAGAAATCTCAATTTCTTGAAGTGTAATCATCAATTCTTGGTTATTTTTTAACGCTTCTTCAATCAAAACGACCAAATTTGGATCAGTAAAAAATTGTTTCCAAGGCGTCAACCCAGAACTTGGTGCATCATCATTTTGCACATTTTGATAAGCTTCTGGAATTTTTGGTGCTTGATGATTTTCAATCTCTTTGCTTACCGCAGGAGCTTTACAGCTCCAAATCATTGTTCCAAAAAGACTTATTGCAATTATATTTTTTAAACTATTTTTATTCATCTTCCGTGATTTCTTCTGTTAAAGGATTTTCATCTTCATATTTCACCAATTGCATTTTATCCGCCAAAGCGCCAAACGCAACATATAAACCGGGTACAATAAACAACCCGAAAATAGTTCCGAACAACATTCCGCCTGCAGCAGCAGTACCAATTGTTCTATTTCCTACTGCTCCCGGACCAGAAGCAATAACCAACGGAATAATACCTGCAATAAACGCAAATGATGTCATCAAAATTGGACGGAAACGAACACCCGCACCTTCAATCGCTGATTTTACAATTGATAAACCTTCGTTATGTTTTTGTACTGCAAACTCAATAATCAACACCGCATTTTTACCGAGAAGTCCAATCAACATCACCATTGCAACTTGTGCATAAATATTATTTTCTAATCCTAATAATTTCAAGAAGAAAAATGCTCCGAAAATCCCTGTTGGTAGTGAAATGATAACTGGTAAAGGCAAAATAAAACTTTCGTATTGTGCTGCTAAAATCATGTAAACGAAAATTAAACAAATGGCGAAAATAATCACTGCTTCATTTCCACGAGAAACCTCATCTTTCGATATTCCTGCCCAATCAATTCCAAAACCACGAGGCAAAGTATTCTTAGCTACTTCATTAATCGCTGCAATCGCTTGTCCACTACTATAACCAGAAGCTGGCGTACCACTAATTTCTGCTGCATTATACATATTGTGACGCGTAATTTCTGATAAACCATATACTTTTTCAATTTTCATGAAAGCTGAATATGGAACCATTTCACCTTGATCATTTTTCACATACAATTTCAATAAATCTTCCGGTAGCGCACGATATTCTGGCGAAGCTTGTACCATCACTTTATAAGGTCGGTCAAATTTGATGAAACTTGTTTCGTAATTAGAACCAACTAATGTTGATAAATTATCCATCGCATTTTCGATCGAAACTCCTTTTTATTCGGCAATATCATTATCAATTTTCAAGACATATTGAGGAAAGGAAGCACTATAAAATGTGAATACAGAGCTCAATTCTGGACGACGAGTTAATTCTTTTATAAAATCACGGCTCACTTCTTCCATTTTATGATAATCTCCACTACCCGCTTTATCCAATAATCTCAACTCGAAACCTCCTGCAGCTCCATATCCAGGAACAGATGGTGGTTGAAAATATTCGATATTCGCACCATTAATATTTCCAGCTTTTTCTTCTAATTCTTTGATGATTTCTTCCGCAGACTTAGAACGTTCGTCCCAACTTTTCAAGTTAATTAAACAAGTTCCAGAGTTTGCTCCTGTACCTTCTGTCAAAATCTCATAACCAGCCAAAGATGAAACTGATGAAACGCCATCAATTCCTTCCGCTATTTTTTGTAATTTTTGAGAAACTTCATTCGTTCTTTCTAACGTAGAACCTGGAGGTGTTTGAATAATTGCATAAAACATTCCTTGGTCTTCGTTTGGAATAAATCCAGAAGGCAAACTATTATTCAAAAAGAAAACTCCAGCGCAAAATGCAAGTAAAATTCCGAATGTAACAGTTCGTTTGTTAACTGTTTTGGTTAAAACTTTTTCGTATTTAAAAGAACCTTTGTTGAACAAATTATTAAACTTCAACAAAAATTTATTTAGCATCGTTTTCTTTCTTGGTTGATTATGATTATTTTTCAAAATCATTGCACACAAAGCTGGTGTAAGCGTTAAGGCAACAATTCCTGATAAAATAATTGATGTTGCCATCGTAATCGAAAATTGACGATAAAAAATTCCAACTGGACCAGACATAAACGCAACTGGAATAAAAACAGCTGCCATTACAAATGTGATTGCTATAATTGCTCCACTAATTTCGCGCATCGCTTCTTCCGTCGCTCGTAAAGGCGAGAGATTTTTCTCTTCCATCTTGGCGTGGACAGCCTCTATCACCACAATCGCATCATCGACGACAACTCCAATCGCCATAACTAAGGCAAATAATGAAATCAAGTTTAATGTAATTCCAAAGAAACTCATTAACGCAAAAGTTCCGACCAAAGAAACAGGAACCGCCAACGCAGGAATCAATGTAGAACGCCAGTCACCTAAGAATAAAAACACAACAATCCCAACTAAAACGAAAGCTTCAAAAAGTGTATGTACCACTTTTTCCATTGAAGCATCTAAGAATTTCGAAACGTCATATGAAATCTCGTAATCCATTCCTTTTGGTAAATTATTCTCTTTAAGATCAGCCATTAATGCTTTGATATTTTTAATCACTTCACTCGCATTACTTCCGTACGATTGTTTTATCACAATTGCGGCAGAAGGTTTTCCGTTCAATGTTGAGTAAATATCATACATCGAACTTCCGAATTCTATATCAGCAACATCTTTTAAACGTAAGATTTCTCCATCAGGATTTGCTCTTAAAATGATGTTTCCATATTGTTCTTTTGTGTTATATCGACCTGAATATTTTAATACATATTCAAAAGCTTCTGAACGTTTTCCAGAACTTTCCCCTGTTTTCCCTGGCGAAGCTTCAATACTTTGTTCATCCAACGCTTTCATCACATCATCCGCAGAAATATTATAGGCTTGCATTCTATCTGGTTTTAACCAAACACGCATTGCATATTCTCGGTTTCCTAAAATATCTGCATCTCCAACTCCATTAATACGTTTCAACTCAGATAAAATATTGATATCTGCATAATTATATAAAAATTGTTGGTCAGCTTTTGGATCGTTACTGTACAAGTTAATGTACATCAACATGTTTGATTCTTCGCGTGTAATTTTCACTCCTTCGCGAACTACTAAAGGCGGAAGTTTATTGACAACCGAAGAAACACGGTTTTGCACATTTACAGCTGCAATATTGGGATCAGTTCCTAAATCAAATATCACTTGAATAGACGCTTCACCGTCATTCCCAGCATCAGATGTAATATATTTCATTCCTGGAACACCATTTAGCGCACGTTCTAATGGAATTACCACCGATTTGATTAATAATTCATTATTTGCACCCGGATATTCCGCTGTAATATTCACCTTTGGTGGCGAAATTGAAGGGAACTGCGTTACGGGTAATTTGACTAATGATAGAATTCCTAAGAAAACTATAATCAACGAAATGACAATCGATAGAACGGGTCTTCGAATAAATTTATCAAACATAACTTTGAATTTTTTAGATTAGTTTGATTTTAATTTCAACGATGAAAGAACTTTTCTTGGTGCAATAAATTTCGTTTTGATTTTATCATCATCTTTCACTTTCTGAACACCCTCTAACAAAATATTATCTTTCTCCGAAAGTCCGCTTTCTACCACATAAACATCAGGCATTTCTAGACCAATCGTGATATTTCTCGATTTGACAACACCATTTTTATCTACTACAAAAACATAGGTTTTATCTTGAATTTCGTAGGTTGCTTTTTGTGGAATTAATAAAGCATCATGTAACGGAACTGTCATTTTTACTTTCCCTGTTTCACCATTTCTTAACAGATGATTTGGATTTGCAAAACGTGCACGAAACGCAATATTTCCTGTTTCGTTGTTAAATTCTCCTTCTATCGTTTCTACCAAACCTTTTTCTGGTAAAGGTTTATTATTCGCCATAATCAACGAAACTTGTTTATTCGCTCTATCTTGAATATTTGTTTGATAATCTAAATATTCAGGTTCAGAAACGTTGAAATAAGCAAACATTGATGAGTTATCAGATAAATTTGTTAATAACATTCCTTCGTCAATCAAGCTTCCCAATTTCATAGGAATTCTATCAATAACACCAGAAAATGGTGCACGAATATCTGTAAATGATAAATGTAATTGAGCCAATTGCATTTCTGCTTTCGATTTTTCTAATCGTGCTTGCGCAATGGCTTTTTCGTTCTTAGAAACGACATTATTATCAGCCAAAGTTGCTGAATTTTGTAATTCAATTTGTGCCTCTTTTACCTCAGCTTTCGATTTTAAATATTCGGCTTGATACATCGAAGGCATAATGCGAAACAACAATTGACCAGCTTGTACATGTTGACCTTCATCCACAAAAACTTTTTGCAAATAACCTTTTTCTTGCGCACGAATTTCGATGTTTCGTACCGATTGAATTTGGGCTACATAATCCTTATCTACAATCGTATCCATTTGGATTGGCGTTGTGATTGGATAATCTTTCACTTCTTCTTTTTCCTGTTTTTTTGATGAACAACTTGTTGTCAACAATACAGTACTTAGAGCTACAAATAATGCGACTCTTTTCATAATTCTTCTAACTATTAAATGTAAAATTTGATGAAATGGATTTCTTGGCAGAAGTAGTTTTACCAAAAAATATTACATACAAAAATTGGTTAACATTCAGCTATTCATGAACTGAACACTAATTTTTGGTGTAATTTTAAAAATTTAAGAAATCAATCAAATTCTGATTGTACGTAACAAAATGTACTTACAACTCGAAAATTTGATGGTTTTATTGTAGAAGATGTGCTTCTTTCTTAAACCTTGAATCATAAAGTTTAAAACCAGAACAACACTTAATAGTTTGATACAAGTTTCTAAATCGATTTTGTTTGATGTCTGAAAATCATCATCAATCGTTTCGATACTTGGATTAAATTCTTGAAATTGATTTGAATTTGAAGTTTTAGAAAATTTAGTTTCAACAATTTTACTTGCGTGATAAATATGTGTATTATCGTTAACAACTGTCTGCGAAGTTAAATTTCCTTGAAAATGTTGAGTACCCGCAAACACTTTAGTTTCCGCAAAAAATAGCAGAAATAAAGCAGACAGCAAGTATGTGATAAACATTTTCATAATTCTGTCCAAATGTAAGACTTGAAATAATACAATAATCTATATTAACATTTTTTAACTATAAAATTTTATTGATTTAATAAAAAACTCAATTACAAATACTTAACACAACGATAATAACTGTTTCAAAACTCGAATATTTTGTTGAAATTTGCACCCAACAAACAAAAGTTTATGGCGAAAGCAAAAACAGCAAAAGAGTCGTTAGCAGTAATGACAAACTTGGTTTTACCGAATGAAACCAACAACTTAGGAAACATGTTCGGAGGCGAATTATTGGCTTCTATGGACAGAATTTCTTCTATTTCTGCGAAAATGCATGGTGGAAGTTTTTTGGTTGTAACAGCAAGTGTCAATCACGTTGCGTTTAACATTCCGATTCCGATGGGAAGTACAGTGAAGTTAGAATCTAAAGTAACTCGTGCATTCAAATCATCGATGGAAGTGTATGTTGATGTCTATGTTTACGATTACGAAAATTGTGTTTATAACCAAACAAATAGCGGTATTTACACATTTGTAGCCGTTGATAATGACAATAAACCTGTTCAAGTTCCTGAATTAATTCCAGAATCTGAACAAGAAATCGAGCGTTATGAAGCTGCTTTGCGTCGTAAACAATTAAGTTTGATTTTGGCTGGCAGAATGAATCCTGCTGATGCACACGAATTAAAATCGTTGTTTATTACAGAATAAAAATAAAAAAGTCGAAACAATGTTTCGACTTTTTTATTGATATAATTTTTTAACCTTTTCCAGCTAAACGATCCACCACATATTCTATTTGTGTTTTCCCGTGCGGTTTTGGTTTTCCTTCTGCATCTAAATTTACCATTGTAATTCGATCGACTGTAATAATGGTTTCATGCGTCATTTTGTTACGTACTTCACATTGTAAAACCAATGAAGTTGTTCCAAATTTCACCACCTCAATTCCTATTTCTACAATATCACCTTCACGCGCCGAAGCCATAAAGTTGATTTCCGACATATATTTAGTTACAACATGTGAATTTTCTAATTGCACAATGCTATATAACGCCGCTTCTTCATCAATCCAAGCCAAAAGTTTTCCTCCAAAAAGTGTTTTATTTGGATTAAGATCTTCGGGTTTTACCCATTTACGAGTGTGAAATTTCATAGTTCTCTGTTTTAAGTTCTTGTTTATTTTCTGTTGCCAAATGATTCGCATCCGAAATAAACTTAACTAAATTTACAGCATATTTTCCATCTAACAAAGATTCATTGTGACGAATTAACGCATCAGAAATCTCGGTAATGGCGTTGGGATGAAAATTCTTTTGTTCAGTAGAAATTTTGTTTGAACAACACACATTTTTTAAATCAGAATAAATCATTTGATTAAGATATTGATCTCCAATCTTAATTGTTCCTTTCTCCGCAATAAGCGTGATATTACTTTCGAAATTTTTATTGAAAACTGACGTTGTATAAATCATATGTCCGATTGCTCCATCAGCCGTAAAATCAACACAACCCGAATCATCAAATTCTGTCACTTCTTGATGTGTAAAATTGAAACTTTTAGAATTTGTACAAATTACCTCATCAAACCAAAAATTCATGATATCAACAAAATGTGAAAATTGAGTAAACAAAACACCTCCGTCCATTTCTTGGTTTCCGTGCCATTCGCGCAACTTGTAATAATTCTTGTTACGATTCCAATAGCAATTAATATTCACCATGAAAACTTTTCCTAACGAATTATTGTCAATCAAATTCTTTACATATTGCACAACTGGAGAAAAACGAAGTTGCATCGACGTAAAAACTCTAAGATTTTTCTCTTCCGCAACTTTCAATATTTCCTTTGCATCTTCTACAGTTAATGCAATTGGTTTTTCAATCAAAACATTTTTCCCAGCTTTTAAACAACGAATCGCATGTTCGCGGTGCAAACCATTTGGCGTAGCAATCACAACAACATCAGTTTCTTGATCTTCGTTCAAAAAACTTTCAAGTGTTGAATAACCTTTGAAAGGTAAATCTTCTGGTAAATTAAAATCAATCACCGAAATTAAATGTGCGTTTTCCGTTTCCTCTATCGCTTGTTGATGTACACGTCCAATATGACCGTAGCCTAAAATGGAAAAATTCTTCATTGAATTTATTTAATAATTTTTTCTAATATCTTTTGTGTGATTAGATATGTTGGTTTTACACCTGTTAATCCTAAACCTCCAGAAGCCAATGTACTTCCTGTTTCTAATGGATTATCTGAAGCGTAATAAGCATACATTACTTTAACATCTTTATCGATGTGATGTCTAATTTTTGACGCAACCTGAATCGCTTTTTGGTAATGCGCTCCTTCCATTTCTAATCCAATTGCTTGGAAAGACGAATTCTTGAAATACTCTAAAACGTCTTTATTTTGTAATGATGTTCCTAAAACCGAAATCATTGGTCCTTCGTAAACACCTAAACCTTGTCCTTCGAAATCTGCAGCGGTTAATTCGTTATCAAAAACATAATTATCTGTTGTTCCTTCGAAAACATGCGCTGTAGCAATCATTATATCACCTTTTATTCCTTCAAGAATACCAGCTTTACCCATAATCGCAACAGATTTTACATTCATTTTGAATTTTACATCTCCTACTTTGTATGGTTTCAACAACTCATCCATCGCCTCAAATGCTTGCTCACCAAAAGCATAATCCATCACAATAATCACCTCATTGTTCTTATCTTTTGCATAAGAAAACGCAGAATTGGCAATGTTTACTTTAGATAAATCAATAATTTGAACATCGATATTTGTTCCTGATTGATCTTTGATGTAAACTAAACCATTTTGTTGAGTGTATTCATTTAACGAATCACGCAACATTTTGTTGTTTGCCGCACTCAAATCTTCGTAAATTTCTACTCCATCATTTTTGTATTTTCTTTTTAATCCATCATAGGCATACAACATATTAGACACACTATGCATATTAGCAGAAATGATGTGAATGTTTTTATCTTGAAGATTATTTTCGAATAATACACGTTTGATTTCATTCGCCCATTTTTCTCCAATCATGTGATGACCAATCGATTCACGTAAAGTAGACGTAAATGTAATTTCACGTTTCTTTGTTCCGATACGATCTTGTTGGCTAGTATATCCCATCCAATAAACTACACGGAAAAAATAATCTTTGTCGTCTGCTTTACTGAAATAATGATGAATTTCTTGTGTTTCTTCAAACGTTCTTCCTAAAATCGTCGATAAATGCATCAAAGCAACTTCGCGTTCTTTACGAGAAATTTCAACTTCATTGAATACAACATTTTCGATAAATTCCCACGCTCTACTTTTAGAAAGTGTTTCGTTACTGAATGCTCTATTTCTGATTTTATCCGCCTCATTGTATAAAAACGTTAAGTGCGTCAACACATCATAAATATCAGAACGACCGCGAGAAATTTCGATATTCATCTGGTCATCATCAATTCTATAGCAAAAACGACGACGTTTTGCTGGAATAATTGGCGTAAAAATAGAACGATCATATCCTTCGTCAGATGTAAAAGACACATAAGGTGTTTCTACGATTCCTTCTGGTAAACGATCTAAAACGTACATTAATCCGCTTAATTCTACTTTGTTTGGATCTGTCATTGATCCGTAAATTTCAGGATTGATTTCGAATAATAAATTTCTTAATATTTTTCCAGGCGCACCAGATGGACGGTACACTCCTCTATGAAATAAATGACGCATAGAGATATATAATCTTTCAATAGCGTCAGTAGATCTTCTTGCTCTTGTTATTGACATAATAATTTTTTTTACTTTTTTTGGTTGTTCAATTCTTGTTGAATGGCCATTAATTCATCGTACCATTCTTGTCCAAATTTTCGGACCAACGAATCTTTTGCAAATGTTGCAACATTCACTTTCAATTCTTTTCCTAAGGTACAAGCATCTGAGCAGATATCCCATACATCATAGTTCACAGAAGTGAAATTTGAATATTCCTTAACACGAACTGGATATAAATGACAAGAAATTGGTTTTTTGTAATCGACCTTTCCATCTTCGTATGCTTTTTCAATACCGCATTTTGAAAAACCATTTTCTTCGAAAACTAAATAGGCACATTCACGATTATTGACTAATGGAGTTACCCAATCGCCGTCAGTATCCATTGTGTACTTACCTTCTTGCTCAATCACCGCAATTCCTTCTGGACGCAAATAAGGTTTTACATCTTCATAAATATCGTCTAATACAATTAGTTCGTCATCATTCAAAGGCGCTCCTGCGTCACCTTCTACACAACAAATCCCTTTACATTTGTTCAGATTACAAACAAAATCTTCATTTAGTAGTTCTTCAGATACAAGGGTTTTTCCTATTTGGAACATGTTACATTAAATTTTGTAACATGCAAAGGTACGGAATTTTCCTCAGAAAAATGTAATTTTGTAAAAGAATAATGGATAATCTACTTTCAAAAATCAATCATCCTAAGGAACTTAGGACTTTTGAAGCGTCTCAATTAACTGCTTTAGCTCACGAGATGCGCGAATTTATTTTGGATACTTTGAGTGTAAAACCAGGACATTTAGGTGCTAGTTTGGGTGTGATTGAATTAACGATTGCTTTACATTATCACTACAATACACCTAAAGATTTGTTGATTTGGGATGTAGGTCATCAATGTTATCCACATAAAATTTTGACTGGTCGTCAACAAATTTTCGATTCTCTTCGTCAAAAAGATGGTATTTCTGGTTTTCCAACGCGTATAGAAAGTGAGTTTGATACATTTGGAACGGGACATTCTTCTACATCTATTTCAGCAATTGTTGGGATGGCAACAGCAGATAAAATCAATCAAATCAATAGAAAACACATTGCAATTATTGGTGATGCATCGATTACTTCTGGAATGAGTTTAGAAGCATTAAATCATCTTGGATCAACAGATTTGGATGTTTTAGTGATTTTGAATGATAATGATATCGGAATTGATCCTTCGGTTGGTGGATTGAAAAAACATTTTAAATCTTTAGAAAATCAATCCGAAAATATCTTTACCAATTTCGGTTTAAATTTTATTGGAACAATTGATGGACACAATTTTGATGAATTATTAAATGCTTTCAATAAAGCTGATTCTATAAAAGGTCCGAAAGTTTTACACATCAAAACAATAAAAGGAAAAGGTTACGAAAAAGCCGAAATCGATCAAGTAAAATGGCATGCTCCAGGTTTGTTTGATAAAGAAACGGGCGAAATAAAATCAAAGAAAAAAGAAAAATCGTATCAAGATGTTTTTGGTGAAACCATGCATCAATTACTTGAAAATAACTCACAAATCGTTGCGATAACGCCTGCAATGTTAACAGGAAGTAATTTGGTGAAATGTCATCAAGATTTTCCTGAACGTGTTTTTGATGTCGGGATTGCAGAACAACATGCGGTGACGTTTGCAGCTGGTCTGGCGACGAAAAATACCATTCCGTATTGTGTGATTTATTCGACATTTTTACAACGCGCATACGATCAAGTCATTCACGATGTAGCGTTACAGAATCTACCTGTTGTATTTTGTATTGATCGTGCAGGATTCGTTGGTACAGATGGCGCGACACATCATGGTTATTTTGATATTGCGTATTTGCGCGAAATTCCGAATATGATTGTGTCTTCGCCTCGAAACGAAAAAGATTTCAAAAATCTATTGTACACAGCGCAGTTTACAACTCAACCATTTGCTATTCGTTATCCAAAAAATAATATCCAAATAAGCAATTCTAAAGTCAAAAAAATAGAAATCGGTCAATCTGAAATTATTTTTGAAGGAAGTCAATTAGCAATTCTTTCAACTGGATTGATTAGTTCTCGAATCGAAGAAATTATCATCCAAAATCATCTTCAAGATAAAGTCGCTTTGATTGATTTTCCATTTATCAAGCCTTTGGATGAATCTCGCTTAAAAGCTATTTCATTAAAATATTCTACCATTCTAACTTTTGAAGATGGAATAAAAAAAGGTGGTTTCGGAAGTGGAATTTTAGAGTTTCTGAATTCAATACATTACAAAGGAAATATTACAATCAACGGTTATCCAGACGAATTTATCGAACACGCTTCGATTACCGAATTAGAACAAATGATTGGTTTAGATGATTCATCGATTTTAGAAATGATTTTTTCCTACCTAAAAATTCAACAATCCTAAAAATTAATAATTTTCGGTACGAGAGTTGTAATAGCTTTTTCTAATTTATAAACACAAGAACAATGAAAAAAATAATCGGTTTATCTTTTATAGCAGTATTGTTAACATTGCAATCTTGCGGTACAACAAGCAACATGCAAGAATTCTACAAAAAATATGATAATCAATCTACTGTAATTCCTTTACCTTCTTTTGCGTTGAAATTAGCTGGAAAAGCTGGTGGAACAGATTTATTTAATTATTTAAAATCGGCTAAAGTTTTTGTTGTTTCAGATGCTGGACAAGGAAAGCAAAAAAGAATCATGAACGATTTACAATCATCTATGCGTGGTGAAAAATATGAGAACTTAGTCAAATTCAAAGCGAAAGATAACCGTTTGAACATTTCATTACAAGAAGATGGCGGACGAGTTAAGAAAATGATTTTTGGAATTAACGGTTTGCGAAATGTATTGGTTATCGATTCTAAATTAGATATTCCAAGAACAGATTTAGATAAAATTTTGGACAAAGTTTCAGCTGAAGATATTGCAGATTTAGCAGATATTTTGAAATAATATAAGAAGCCAGCTAATTAGCTGGCTTTATTTTATACACAACTTTGATCGTTTTTCCTTTAAAATTATATTCTCTAAAGTAAACTATTGCTTGATGATCTATAAATAATTTTGTATTCTTATAAAACTTTTTAATATTTAATTTACTATCATCTAAAATGTATAAATCTTTACAACCTTTATTTGTATAAAGAGAAGTTGTGAAATTCTTTTTTGACTTTCGAGTTTTTTCAGCTAAATAATCTTCATCATCATAATTTAAACAAGATTTCCCAAAGTCTTTTACAACTATTATTTCTGTCTTAGCTTCAGGCAATTTCACCATCAAACAGCTATTTGAGATAAAAAGTAGAATCATAAATCCAAGAAATCGGTAATTTTTTATCATAATGAAATTAGAGTTATACATTAAAGATAGATAAATTTTATCTCAAAACAATTCTTCTTAACTTTGTCGCATGAGTGGAAAATTATATTTGGTTCCGACGCCAATCGGAAATTTGGGAGATATGACATTTAGAGCGGTTGATGTGCTAAAAGAATCGGATGTGATTTTGGCAGAAGACACGCGAAATAGTGGTATTTTACTGAAACATTTCGAAATTTCTACTCCAATGCGTAGCTACCATATGCACAATGAGCATCAAGCAACTGAAGATATTATTCGTCAGCTAAAAGATGGTCAAATCATTTCGATTATTACTGATGCCGGAACTCCAGGTATTTCTGATCCAGGTTATTTATTAGCAAAAGAATGTGTGGCAAATAATATCGTAATCGAATGTTTACCAGGTGCAACCGCTTTTGTTCCTGCATTAGTTGTTTCTGGATTACCAAATAATGAATTTACTTTTGTTGGATTTTTACCTGTGAAAAAAGGTCGAAAATCGAAATTAGATTCATTAGTAGAAGAAAAGAAAACGATGATTTTCTACGAATCTCCACATAAAATTGGACGCACATTAAAAGATTTAGCCGAAGCTTTTGGAGCTGAACGCAAAGCAAGTTTATCACGCGAAATCTCGAAAAAATTTGAAGAAACTTTACGCGGAACATTAACTGAATTAGCCGAAATAGCTGAAAAAAGAAATTTAAAAGGTGAAATGGTTTTGGTTATAGAAGGACATCATTAATCGTTGAAGCGAATATCTTTGATATTCAATTGCCAAGTTCCTTTTCCTTGCCAATAATTCATTCCGATTGTGTAAACCATATCAAACGATTGTCCTTTCTCTAATTTTGGTCCAAATTTCCCTAATTTGAAACCAATTGCAGGAAACGTAATACGTGTATCTCGCTGATGTACGTACAAACGCGCGTGTTCTTTACCAACTAATCGGAAATCCGTTGCTAATAAATCCTTCGAAATAAAAACAGGATTCATATTATCTGGTCCAAAAGGCGCCATTCGCATCACCGATTCCAAGAAAGAACGTGTCATATCCTTAAAAGAAATCTCTTTATCGATCAAAATTGATGGCGTAAAATGTTTTCCATTCGACATTTCTTTCACTGTTTGATCAAATCTAATCTTGAATTCTTCAAAGTTTTCTTCTTTCATTGCCAAACCAGCAGCAGCCATATGTCCACCAAACTGTGTTAACAAATCTTTGTTTTTTTCGATTGCCGAATGTATGTCAAACTCTTGAATAGAGCGAGCCGAACATACAATTTCGCCTTCATTATTCTTCGTGCAAACAATGGTTGGTTTATAATACAAATCGACCAAACGAGAAGCAACAATTCCGATTACTCCTTTATTCCAAGAAGCATCGTAAACAATGGTCGAATATTTTTCTTTGGTATTGATTTGATCCAATTGAAAAAGTGCATCATGCGTCATATCAAGATCCAAGGTTTTGCGTTCGTTATTTAATGAATTAATATCATTCAAATATTTACGGCAATCCTCTTCATCTGTACTCAACATAAAACGAACCGCTTCCGAACCATGTTTGATACGACCTGCAGCATTAATTTTTGGTGCAATAGAAAAAACAACATTCGAAATATTGACATTATTTTTAATATTAGTCGGAATTAATTGCTGAAAAGCCAAACGAGGATCTGAATTTAATCGTTTTAAGCCAGCATATGCCAACACACGATTTTCTCCTGTAATCGGAACTATATCAGCCGCAATACTTACTGCAACTAAATCTAAAAATGGTAAAAGATTTTCTTTCGGAAGATTGAATTTCTCTGTATAAGCTTGCACCAATTTAAACCCAACGCCACAACCGCTCAAATCTTTGTAAGGATAACGACAACCCTTTTGTTTCGGATCTAAAACCGCGTAGGCTTTTGGCACAGAACGATCTGGCAAATGGTGATCACAAATAATATAATCGATGCCTTTTGATTGTGCATATTTTATTTCTTCGTGTGCTTTAATCCCACAGTCTAAAGCAATAACAAGTGAAATATTATTTTGTACAGCGAATTCTATACTTTGTTGAGAGATTCCATAACCTTCATTATTTCGGTCTGGAATATAAAAAAAGACTTTCGAGTAGATAGAAGTCAGAAATTCGTAAAACAAAGTTACAGCTGTCGTTCCATCTACATCGTAGTCTCCAAATATTAAGATATTTTCTTCATCATCAATTGCATTTTTGATACGTGAAACCGCATCAGACATTCCTTTCATCAAAAAAGGATCATGCAATTCGTCTAAGGATGGATTAAAATACGATTTGGCTTGAGCAAAATTCGTAATTCCACGTTGGACTAATAAAATAGCAAGCACCTCAGATATGTTAAGCGATTCTCTTAAATCCTTAACAACTTCAGTATTGGGCTGTTCTTTTATTTCCCATCTTTTTTCCATCTCTTTAATTTACATATTTTTTAATTAGAGAGAAGGGTAAAGCGAATATTATTTTGATTTATTTGCTTCTTTCACGTATTTATCTAACGCCATTGTCATTGAAGGCGTTTGTGGTGTTGGCACCTCAATGTCTACACGTAATCCCATCTCTTTTGCTTGATCTACTGTCGATTTTCCGAAAACGGCAATTCTTGTATTTTCTTGCACGAAATCTGGGAAATTTTCAAATAATGATTTGATTCCTGAAGGTGTAAAGAATACTAAAATATCGTATTTTACATCAGACAAATCAGATAAATCACTCGATACAGTTCTAAACAAAGTTGCTTTTTGCCAAGTTAATCCTAAACTATCTAATAAAGTAGGAACATTTGGTTTTAAAACATCAGATGCTGGTAATAAGAAGTTTTCGTCTTTGTGCTTTTTAAATAAAGGCACCATATCCGCAAAAACTTTTTCTCCAATATAAATTTTACGTTTTCTGTAAACAATGTATTTCTGTAAATAGAATGCAATTGCTTCTGATTCGCAAAAATATTTCATAGAGTCAGGAACAGTAAAGCGCATTTCTTCTGCTAAACGAAAAAAATGATCAATAGCGTTTCTACTTGTAAAAATTACAGCAGTCACTTTGCTAAAGTCAATTTTTTGTTGTCTTACTTCTTTAGCGTCTATTCCGACAACTTGGATAAATGGTCTAAAATCAATTTTGATTTTATTTCTTTTTTCAATCTCGTAGTATGGCGAGTTTTCTGCCTGAGGCTTAGGTTGAGATACTAATATTGATTTAACTTTCATAGTAATTTTAGATTACTTTACCTACAATTAATAGTTTTGCTAATACCATTATAGGTAAAATTTCTAGGGTGCAAAGGTACAAAATATTATAATACCAAACTGATTTATTGTCACTTATTTGTTTTGCATATATATGATAAATTTCGAATATTCTATTCAAAAACAACAAAATAAAGCCAATCACCATCAAGTAATCTTTGTTAATTTGTGTGTAAAAAAACAAAAAACAAATAATAAGTAAGAGTAAAACATTTTTTGCATTAACAAAACTCGAACTTTTCATAAAATATGAAACAGAACTAGATTCGTAGAAAACACGATAAAAAATTACCTCAATCATCAACCTAAAGAGCATAATCAAACTGATTAAACCAAAGGTAATTCCGACACGTGAAAGATAATAAAACTTAAAATTTGGAATATGATTATACGTAATATCAAAATACGAAACCAACAACAAACTTATCAGTAAAACCGTCACACCATTGACAATAAAACTAAATAACGTCGTATTATCATCTGTAAAACTCATGTATTCGGTTTTATTATCTAGCGTTTTGAAATTTTTCGCAAACAAGTATTTTGCTGCACAAACCAATAACAAACACACCGTCAAAGCAATAAGAACAGTATCATTGCCAAGTGTATTTTTTCCTATCGAGATTAAATCGTTTGTTTTCATAATTTTTTCAAAAATACAAAAGACTAACAATCTTATAACTATCTTTATGCCCACAAAATAATATTTATGTCGGACAAATTAGTTATTATCCCGACCTATAACGAAAAAGAAAACATAGAAGCCATTATTCGTGCAGCTTTGGCTGTTGACGGAGCATTTGATGTGCTTATTGTTGACGACAGTTCTCCAGACGGAACGAATGATATTGTAAAACGTTTGATTCCTGAGTTTAATGGACGTTTGCATTTAGAAATTCGTACCACAAAAGATGGTTTAGGACGCGCTTATGTACATGGATTTAAGTGGGCTTTAGCAAATAAATACGAATATATTTTCGAAATGGATGCCGATTTTTCGCATAATCCAAATGATTTACCTCGCTTATACCAAGCTTTAGCAGATGGTGCCGATTTAGCTATTGGCTCACGCTATTCTAATGGTGTAAATGTTGTGAATTGGCCAATGAACAGAGTTTTATTGTCTTATTTTGCGTCGAAATATGTGAGCATCATCACGCGATTACCTGTTCATGATGCTACAGCAGGGTTTGTTGGTTATAGAGCAAACGTGTTGAAGTCTCTGGATTTGGATAAAATACAATTCAAAGGGTATGGATTTCAGATTGAAATGAAGTACAAAACTTGGATTAAAAAATTTACACTAAAAGAAGTTCCAATTATATTTACAGACAGAACTTTAGGCGAATCAAAAATTAGTTCTGATATTATTGGAGAAGCCGTTTTTGGTGTAATTTCGTTACGATTAAGAAAAATATTTGGCAAATTATGAAAAACTTGATCTTTTTATCACTGATTTTTTTGAGTATTTTTAGTTGCGCACCAAAAAATTACGACAAACCAAAAGATCTCATCGGTAAATCTGAAATGATTGATATTCTTACTGATTTATATATTAGTCAACAAGGATTGCAGATGTTTCCTATTCAAAATCAAGATCAAAGTATCGATTTAGCAAAAGATGCGGTAGATATTATGAAAAATTATGATATCACATTTCATCAATTTTCTGAGAGTTACAAATATTATATGATGCAACCTGAAAAATTCAAAGAAATGCTGAATGATGTGAAAATAAATCTTGAAGATAAATTATCTGACGAAGAAAAAGAGCGTCAAAAAAATCAAAAGAATAGCTTAAATAATACCATAAAAGCAGAAAAATAACAAAAACCCTCAAGTGAATCACTTGAGTTTTTTTTTGTTTACTATATTTTAGTATACATAATTTTTTTTTAAATAAAATCGAGGCTTTCCAAATGGAAAACCTCTAAAAATGTTATATTTCTCTATGAGGAGAAGATATATATAAAAAATGTTATCACGATGGATTCTGTTCACACAACGGATTCGAATTGATTTCAGCGACAGGAATTATCCATTGCCATTTTAAATCTGTTGGCTCTATTGTATAAACGTTGTTAATAACAGTTGCATTGTGATTTGCTCCTGTACGATCTAATTTTTGACCTAATCGTTTTAAATCGAAGAATCTAAATCCTTCTCCCCATAATTCGATTCGTCTATTCAGTAAAATCTGTTGATAATATGCATCCCCAGAAGTTGTAAATCCTGTGAAAGATGTATCCCTTGCTTTTTCTAAAGTTGTTAATACTGCTTTAGATTCTGTTTCTTTTCCTAATTTATATAACGCTTCTGCTTCTATCAAATACATTTCTGCCACACGCATAAACGGTACATCTCCTAAAGAACTTGATGTACTTTGTGCTAAAAATTTTTGAGATGTATATGCAAATAGTGAATAGTTAGACGGTAAATCTAAACTTGTATGCTTTCCTGTCGGATCCACAACTTGCGTACGAACATCTGTTGTTGGAAAAGCATTGTACAAATTGGTATTCATCACTTTTGGAGCAGTACGAATTTGAGATGAATTGTAATTTCGAGACATATAAGCATGGAAATTTCCGAAATAGTCGGATTGATCTTCTTGAATTGTTACGCCCCACATCCATTCTGGATTTGAATAATCATTAAACCCAGCTTTGTATTGCGTTTGTGACATTAACGAAAATTGTGATTTTACCTCGTTAGCATATTCAGCAGCTTTTGCATAATCTTGCTGAACCAAAGCAACTCTTGCCATAATACCTTTTACATTTTCGATCGAAAAATGTGAAGCATTAGACGCTTTTTTTCCTGTTAAATAAGTTTCTGCTTTGGCTAAATCATTCCAAATTTCAGTATAAACTTCTTGTACAGTTGCACGCGTTTTTGGATCAACATCTTTTGGATCATCTCTTAAAACAACTCCTAAATCAGAATTTGCGGCACCTGCTACATATCTTTTACCATACAACTGAACTAATTGAAAATATCCAAATGCACGGTAAGCATAGGCTTCTCCAATAGCTTGATCTTTTATATCCTGATCTCCCGATGCATCATCTCCGTATGTAATAATGTTATTAGCATTTTTGATCATTTCGTACCAAAATGTCCAAGGATAAGATGAAGTTGTAGAAGAATTGTTGCTTTGAGAAATCCATCTTAATTCACTTACAAACCAGCCATTTCCAGTAGAAGGAAATACAACATCTTCTCCCATTACATCTGTAATAATCAGTTGTGCTGTATAACCATTATTACCTTGAGATTCATTTTGTCTAACATACATATTTCTATGCATTCCATTTATTGCAGCCATTAAGTTATCTGCTGTAGAATAAATTGTTTGATCACTTACTGAGGATGTCGGAACAACATCTAAATAATCATCATTACATGATGATAACGAAAATGATGATAATCCAATAACTACTAGTAATAATTTTATCTTTTTCATTGTAAATTCATTTTTTTAGAAAGAAACATTTAGTCCTAAACTTACTGTTCGAGACGGAGTGTAACGATAAGTTGTTGTACCGTTGAATGACTGCGCTGGTTCTAAACCTTGTCTTGCGGTCCAAGAATATAAATTCTCACCAGAAACATAAACTCTCAAATTGCTTAAACCAATTCCTTCAATTGCTCGTTTATCGAAATTGTAACCTAATTGTACTGTTTTGATTGTTAAATAATCTGAACTAACCAACCATCTTGACGAAGCAGCAGAAGCATTTGTTGTATTCGCAGTACTCATAATTGGCACATTTG
This sequence comes from Empedobacter sp. UBA2044, assembly GCF_002333005.1. Classification (NCBI taxonomy): domain Bacteria; kingdom Pseudomonadati; phylum Bacteroidota; class Flavobacteriia; order Flavobacteriales; family Weeksellaceae; genus Empedobacter; species Empedobacter sp. UBA2044. Next base: position 10,021 of record NZ_DDBA01000037.1, on the reverse strand, counting down.
TAACATCTCCTGGACTTTTCCAAGCTGATAACATATCTGTACTAATTGCTTGTCCTTGTGGATAAGAACTCATTAATAACGCATAATTACTATCATATGTTTTTCCTCCTAATTGATAATTCAACATAATTGAAGCATCAAAATTTCCAACTCTGAAATTATTTGTAATACTACCATAAACATCTGGTAATGATGATCCTGAATAATCATACAATGCATTCGCATAATTAGTAGTTACTTTAGTTCCGTTAACTGTACGTGTATTAGAATCGTCTGCTTTTGTTGGATCTTGAACATACAAAGCTGCTCCATCCGAAGAGTCTACACCATACCATTGACGCAACCAGAAATCATACAAAGAATGACCTTCTGCAATACGTTTTGTTCCATTGATAATTGCATCATCTTTTCCATTAGCCATTTTCAACATTTCGTTTTCGTTATGAGCAGCAATCAGACCTAAATCCCATGAGAATTTATCATTTCTAACAATCCCAAAGTTTAATGAAAGCTCGATTCCTTGATTTCTCATTTTACCAATATTTTGATAAATAGAATTTCCTGGAACTCCAGCAGAATTTGGCACAGGAACAGCGAAAATCATATCTTTTACATCTTGTAAATAATATTCTAATGATCCTGAAATTCTATTTCTGAACAATGCAAAATCTAATCCTACATCAAACGAATTTTTAGATTCCCATGTTAAGTTAGAATTACCAACTTGACCAAGTAAGACTCCCGATTCTGTCCCATTGTTATATCCCAAAGAATATAAATCTAAATCGACCTCATAACCTGGTTCTTCGCCAATTCCGCCATCATTCCCAACTTGTCCATAAGAAGCACGTAATTTTAATTCATTAATAACTGATGAATCTTTTAAGAAATCTTCTTTGTGGATATTCCATCCACCACCTACAGACCAGAAAATACCTTGATTATTTTCATCCGAAAAACGAGATGACTTATCTAAACGAGCAGAAGCAGACAACAAATATTTGCTTGCATAATCATAGTTAACGCGTGCAAAATATCCTTCTTTTCTAATGATGTAATTGTACCCCGTTGCACTTGTTGTATTCAAGAAATTGACTAGTTCATAAATACCAGAAACAGTTTCTCCAGTTTTACGAATATTAGAATAATCAGTTTTTCTCTCAAAACTTTCGTGACCTAAGATTGCATCGAAGTTGTGTAAACCGAATGATTTTCTATAATTTAAGATTTGATTGAATGTTGTACCTGTATACTTATATTCCGTAATTTCTAAAGCAGCAGTACCAGACGCATCTCCAATTTCTTTATTACCATATTCTTTGTATTTGTAATTTCTTACATCATATGATAAGTTTGAAGTAAATGTTAAACCTTTTGCAAGTTTAATCTCTGCATTAAATCTTGAATTAATAGAATTAGAATCTTGATATTGATTATTCAACAAAGTTTCTTGCAACACATTTCGTCCAGAACTTGCACTAGAACCTCTACCACGAGATTCGTTTCCATCATAAACAGGATTTCCTTCTGTATCATAAACACGTTGTCCATTTGCATCATACAAATAAGGCGAATAAATTGGCCCCATTGCTCGTGTAAAATAAAATGGATTGATATAAGAAGAACCTCCACTAGAATCAGCTTGATTCGATTTAATTAAACTTCCTGATAAATTAGTTCCTAATTTTAACCAATCTGTAACTTGAGAATCTACATTTACACGTGCATTATAACGTTCGAAATCAGATTTTATCACATAACCAGATTCTTTATTATAACCAAAACCTGCAAAATATGTTGTCTTCTCATCACCACCCGAATAATCTATATCATACTTTTGAAAAGACCCTACACGAGAGATATAATCTTGCCAATCAAAATCATTGTATAAAGCATCAGATGAAGTTAAAACTCCATCTACAACAACTTGATTATCGGCAACTCCGTAAATATTATTTTTAAGATTATTTGTAATTAAATTCGTTGAAGCATAAGCATTCGCTTGTGCTAATGTTGCAGAAGAATTTGAAGCTAAATAGCCATTTCGCATAGATTCCCAAGTAGCAACATAATAATCTCCTGCTCCAACTCTCGAATATTCTGGTATAGCTCTCGTTACAACTCCTGTATTTGAAGATAATCTAAAAGATCCTTTACCTTTTTTACCTTTTTTTGTTGTCACCATAACAACTCCATTTGCAGCTGATGCTCCATATAAAGAAGTTGAAGCAGCATCTTTTAAAACGGTCAATGATTCGATATCATTTGGATTCAAATCTTGTAAACTTCCTGTGTAGATAACCCCGTCTACAACATACAATGGCGAACTAGATAAGTTATAAGAACCTACTCCTCGAACTTGCACTTCCAATCCAGAACCAGGCTGACCAGAACCAGTTGAAACTTGTACGCCAGCTACAGCACCATCTAAAGCTTTTGCCACATTAGATAAAGGTCTGTTTTCTATATCTTCAGCTTTTATAGTTCCCACAGAACCAACTACAGTTTCCTTTTTCTGTACACCAAAAGCGGTTACAACCGTTTCTGCAAGATCTACAGTAGTATTAGACTGTAATTTAATAACACCTAAATGATTGCTCGAAACAACATAATCTTTTCCATTAATGATTAAAATATCACCAATTTTAGCATCAATATCAAATTCTCCATTTTCATCTGTGTAAGCTACTTTGTCTGAACCTTTGATTCTAATTTGCACATCTGCTTCTGGAAAACCATTGCCATCATTTATAATTCCTTTCGTTTGCCCATACGAAAATGCAGCAAAACCAAGAAAAGCGAATAAGCTTAATGAAGTTAATTTTTTTCTCATGTTTAATATAAATTGATGCTACAATGATATTTGACATCTTTAACTTCGAGATTATTTTAACTTTCATTCAATTTTAATTAGAATTTACTTAACATAAATAATGAATGATTTTGTTTATTATTTAATGAAATAATTAAGTAAAATTTTAAACATGACGTTTTAACTATTTTTAACATAATAATTGTACTAAAACGCACAACCTGATTTTCAGAAGATGAAAAAAATTGTAAAAAATAAATTTTTATGCTTCTTACAAAATGACTTAATATAAAAATCAAACAGACTTCAAAACAACTAAAATCATCCTTATATATAATATTGTTGTTTTCACAATATTGCATAAGATAATAACTATCAAAAGCAGTTAATAGTTGATAGATTTAAAAGCTTTTCGATACCTATTGTGAGGTTTTTTTGTGGAAAAATAAATGGACGAAAATAAAAAAAGCACTAATCAAATTGATTAGTGCTTTTTGAGGTTCCTAGCGGATTCGAACCGCTGTGGACGGTTTTGCAGACCGCTACCTAGCCTCTCGGTCAAGGAACCATTCCCGTTGTTTTGGATTGCAAATATAGCAATAATTTCAGAAAAAAAAAGTTTAATACGATTTTTCTAAAATAACACTCACTTTTTCTACATGCCCACCAATAGGAGGATTCAGCTTAGATAATTTTACTTTTGCATACGTGACATTCGTAAGTTCTTGACCTATACGATCTAAGACTCTTTTACAAACATGTTCCAAAAGTTTTGAACGAATACCTACTTCTTCCTTCACAATTTTATTTAACGAAACATAATCCAAAGCATCTATCAATTCATCCGATTCTGTTGCTTTCGTAAAGTCTGCATGCGCTTCCAAATCAACCAAATAATCAGAACCAATACGTGCTTCTTCATCTAAACATCCGTGATTCGAATATATTTTTATATTTTCTAAAATAATTATTCCCATAGTTCAAAGATAAAAAAAGACTTGCGTATTTCTACACAAGTCTTGTATTGTTTAATTTTTTTAAACCTTATTATTTAGCAGATGCAAATCTTTCCGCAACTTTATCCCAGTTAATTACAGAGAAGAAAGCCTCGATATAATCAGGACGACGGTTTTGGTAATTTAAGTAATAAGCGTGTTCCCAAACATCTAATCCTAAAACTGGAAATCCTTGTACATCAGCAACCGGCATCAAAGTAGAATCTTGATTTGGAGTTGATGTTACAACTAATTTTCCATCTTTTACGATTAACCAAGCCCATCCAGAACCAAAGCGTGTTGCAGCAGCTTTAGAAAACTCATCTTTGAAAGCTTCAAAAGATCCAAAAGCAGCGTTAATTGCATCAGCAACTTCTGCAGTTGGTTGATTAGCACCACCTGGAGTTAAAATTTCCCAGAATAAATTGTGATTATAGAAACCACCACCATTGTTACGAACAGCTGGTTTGTCAGTTCCTTTTGCTAAAATTTCTTCGATTGTAGCATTTGCTAAATCAGTTCCTTCAATAGCAGCATTCAAGTTATTTGTGTACGCAGCATGGTGTTTGTCATGGTGAATTTCCATTGTTTTTGCGTCAATATGAGGTTCTAATGCATCAAATGCATAAGGTAATTTTGCTAATTCAAAAGCCATAATATTTATTTTTTAGATTTAATTTTCTTGTATAAAGATACACAATAACTCAACAAATATGATTCCGAAATGATAGAATTTTAACATTATTTAATAGTAAAAGCTTATTTTAGTAAAAGATTCTAAATTTTTGAAATGAAAATACTTTGGAAAATAATAAAATGGTTCATCATAATCATTTGTGTATTAATCCTAATTCTTTATGCAACAGGGAATGACTACATTTTTCGTGGCGTAAAATTAACCTATATGAAAGGTGAAAGCACTGCAAATATCAACGATTACAAAGATTTTGATAACAATGTAATTTTGGCAGGTGCACCGCGAGTTTGGCATCAACATTTAGATTATAATCAATTTCCGTTGTCAGCTAACTTCGAAAAAGAGATGAACGATTTCGGAACTGCTGGACTGGTTATTATAAAAGATAATCAAATTTTGAGCGAATACTATTTTAATGGATATGCACTAAATGATATTACCAATTCTTTTTCGATGGCTAAAACATTCACGACAATGATGTTGGGAAAAGCGATTGAACAAGGTTATATCAAAGGTTTAGATCAAAAAATAACAGATTTCATTCCTGAATTTAAAGATGATAAATTTGGAGCTGAATGTACCGTTGGCGATTTATCTGCAATGACATCTGGTTATGATTGGGACGAAGATTATTATTTCCCACTCAATCCTACTGCTAAAGCGTATTATGGCGATGATATCGTTAAACAAATGTTAGATCGAAAATTTGTTTCTCAACCTGGCGGACATTTCAAATATCAATCGAGTGACACGCAATTATTAGGAATTGTGATTGAACGCGCGTTGAAACACAAATCATTATCACAATATTTTCAAGAAGAATTTTGGCAACCAATGGGGATGGAATTAGATGCGCAATGGTCGAAAGATAATCCGAAAGGAATGGAGAAAACCTATTGTTGTTTCAATGCGACAGCGCGAGATTTTGCCAAACTTGGACAATTATTATTGAATGATGGAAATTGGTACGGAAAACAAATTTTGGATTCAGCATTTGTTCAGAAAATGGTTTTACCAAACAAAAAAGCGTTTGGACCAAATGAACCACAAATTTATGGTTATTCAGTTTGGATGGATTACAATTACAAAACGCCTTTTTATGCAATGTTAGGACATTTGGGACAACGTATCATTGTAATTCCTTCAGAAAAATTAGTTGTTGTTCGAACTGGAAAAACGCATAATGATCAACCAAATAATCGTCCAATTGCAGATGGCGATGTTTACCGATTGGTAAACGAAGCGATGCGAATTAATCAAAAAGTGAAAGAAAATGATCCAACGAATTCCTTACAGTAAAATTTTATTTTTAGATATCGAAACGGTTCCACAAACCGATGATTGGAATCTTTTGTCTGAAAGAACACAAGCGCTTTGGGAAAAGAAAACGGCTTATCAACGCAATAATAATGAAATTTCTCCTGAAGAATTTTACCACGAACGCGCTGGAATTATGGCTGAATTTGGGAAAATAGTTTGTATTTCGGTCGGAATTGTGGTCAAAGATTCTTTTATTCATATCAAAAGTTTTTATGGACATGATGAAAAGAAATTGTTAGAAGATTTTAATTCAATGTTGATTGAAAACTTTTTTAAACCTGATCATATTTTATGTGCACACAACGGAAAAGAATTCGATTTTCCGTACATCGCTCGCCGAATGATGATTAATCAAATTGAAATTCCAGCTATTTTGCAATTATTTGGTAAAAAACCGTGGGAAGTTCAGCATTTAGACACAATGGAATTATGGAAATTTGGCGATTATAAGAACTTTACATCGTTAGATTTATTGGCAAATGTTTTCGAAATACCAACACCAAAAGATGATATTGATGGTTCGCAAGTTGCACGAGTTTATTACGATGAAAACAATGTAGAACGCATCAAAGATTATTGCGAAAAAGATGTTGTAACCTTGATTAACGTTTTTCGTAAAATGCGCTACGATCAACCTTTACAACGAAAAGAAGATTTATAAAAACAAAAAAATCCGCTCATTGAGCGGATTTTTTATTCTATATTTTTTAATGATTAATTTTCATCATCTTCTGCAGAATCTGGTTCATCCCGGAAGTTTTCAATCAATTCATCTTTCACTTTCAATTGTACTTGCTCAACAGAATTTCGGTACATTTTGATAATTGTTCCTGTATATTCTTCCAAATCAATCAAATCTCCTTCCGTTAATTCCTTATCAGGATAACATTCAGAAATCAAACCAGCCAACGTATCATAATGTTCGCTTTCTTCAAATCTAAACGGCACTAAACGATTAATATCGCTAATCGCATTGTGTGCGTTTATATTATAAACGCCTTCAGAAACACGAGAAACAATTGGATCTTCGTTATCATATTCGTCTTGAATTTCTCCAACCAATTCCTCCAAAATATCTTCCATCGAAACAATCCCTGCAACTTCACCAACTTCATTTGTTACAATTGCAATTTGCATATGTTTTTTCTGAAATTGTTTCATTACATTTTTAATCAACGCATTTTCTGAAATAAAAATTGGCTCACGCAACAATCCTTCAATTTCAGTTTGATTTGGATTTTCTAACAATTGCTTGATTAAATCTTTTGCGTATATGACACCTTTTATATTATCAAATTCTTCTTCGTAAACTGGATAACGCGAATAACCTTCGTTAATCGCATAATCTAATGCATCTTTTACAGAAGTATTAATATTAATTGCAGAAACATTTTTTCGTAAAGTTTGAATATTCATCACACGACGATCATCAAACTCAAACACATTTTGAATTAAATTACGTTCAGATTCCTCAATTGCTCCACCTTCAGAACTTTCTGTAATAATCATTTTCAACTCTTCTTCTGTGTGAATTTCACCTCCATGAATAGGATGAATTCCAACCGCACGCAAAATAACAGTTGCAAAACCATTCATTAACACAATAAGCGGTTTGAAAACAAAATAAAATGCACGAAGTGGCCAAGCTACTGTAAAAGTAGTTTTTGTTGGATACTGAATCGCAATAGATTTCGGCGCTAACTCACCAAAAACAATGTGCAAAATAGTAATGATAACGAAAGCTGCTGGGAATGCAACATTATGCGCAATCGCTGTCCAAGAAGGAGAAGTTAAACCAACTACTTCAAAAAGTTTTACGATTACAGGTGTTAAAGAGCTTTCTCCAACCCAACCAAGACCAAGCGAAGCTAATGTAATACCTAATTGTGTTGCGGCAAGATAAGAATCTAAATGATTAACGATTCGTTTTGCAGCATTTGAAGTTCTTTCGTTAATATCTTGATTAACTTCAATTTGTGACGAACGTACTTTTACAATTGCAAACTCGGCTGCAACGAAAAAACCATTTAATAAAACAAGGAAAATTGTAAGCAAAAGTTTTGCTACAGAAATTTCATCGGCGACATTGTGATTAGCGACTAAAAACAATGTCGAAATCTGGGAGTATGTATCCATTCTTCGAATTTAAAAAACTGACTTGTTATAAGTTTTTATAAGCCAGTAAATCAATACATCTAAATTAATAAAAAAAAATAAAAATCACAACGTTTTGATTCGTAGCAAAATTACAAAATTTATAAATACAAAATCTTAGAAATTATTGATTCGAGAAAATGATTAAAAAATCACTAAATTTCCACTTCATTTATCAAGCAACAATTTGCCATGCAAAAGCAAGATTTACATTATATTATCGAGATCAAAAAATTATCGATTTCTTTTGGAGATAAACAAGTTTTGAATAACATCAATTTCAAAGTAGAACAAGGTGATACATTAGGAATTGTTGGAGAATCCGGCTCTGGAAAGTCATTAACTTCATTGGCAATTATGGGTTTATTGTCTCCTAATGTGACAATTCATCCCGAAAGTGAAATTCTTTTTCGTCAAGATGATAAAATGATCGATTTGCTTAAACTTTCGCCTAAAGAACTGGAGGAAATAAGAGGAAATGAAATCGGAATGATTTTTCAAGAACCAATGACTTCTCTAAATCCAAGTTTACGTTGCGGGGAACAAGTGGAAGAAGAGATTCGTTTGCATCAAAATTTATCGAAAGAAGAAGCTAAAAAGAAAGTTCTTCATCTTTTTGAACAAGTAAAATTACCAAATCCCGAACGTATTTATAAAGCCTATCCGCACGAATTATCTGGTGGACAAAAGCAACGTGTAATGATTGCAATGGCGATTTCTTGCGAGCCGAAATTATTGATTGCTGACGAACCAACAACAGCTTTGGACGTTACGGTACAAAAAGCAACGTTAGATTTATTGAAAGAATTACAAGAAAAAAATAACATGAGCATGTTGTTTATTTCTCACGATTTGGGCGTAATTGCAAATGTTTGCGAAGAAGTTTTGGTGATGTTTCGTGGTGATGTTGTAGAACAAGGAAATGTGGAAACTATTTTTAATCATCCGAAAGAAAATTATACAAAAGGTTTAATTGCTTGTCGACCTCGATTGGATGAACGCGCAAAACGTTTACCTACGGTGAAAGATTTCTTAGAAAATCCAAATTTCAAAACTGAAATCTATACAGAAGAAGAACGAGAAGCTTTTCACGAAAAAATTTATGTAAATCCTCCAATTTTAGAGGTTAAGAACTTGAAGAAATATTTCTATCCTTCGACTCTATTTGGAAACGCTACAATCCCGAATGTAAAAGCTGTCGATGATATTTCATTCAAAGTATATCCAGGTGAAACAATGGGCTTGGTTGGCGAATCGGGTTCTGGAAAAACAACCTTGAGTAGAACGGTTTTGTTATTAGAAAAACCAACTGCCGGCGAAATTTATTATAATGGTATAGATATTACGAAACTAAAAAAAGAGCAAATTCGTAAATTAAGAAGAGAAATTCAGATTATTTTCCAAGATCCATATTCAAGTTTAAATCCTCGCCAAACCATTGCGCAAATTATTACAGAACCAATGCAAGTGCATAAAATTGGTCTGAATAAAGCTGAGCGATTAAAAACGGCTTCATCTCTTTTACAAAAAGTGGGTTTATCAGATCAAGATTTGAACAAATATCCGCACGAATTCTCTGGTGGGCAACGTCAACGTATCGGGATTGCTCGTGCTTTGGTTTTAAATCCTAAATTTATCATTTGTGATGAATCTGTTTCTGCGTTGGATGTTTCTGTTCAGGCACAAGTTTTGAATTTATTAAATGATTTGAAAACAGAATTTGGATTTACCTATATATTTATCTCGCACGATTTGGCGGTTGTAAAATATATGAGCGATCAATTATTGGTGATGCAACACGGAGAAATGAAAGAATTGAACGATGCAGACAAGGTTTATGCGCATCCGACAACAAACTATACCAAAGAATTGATAGAAGCTATTCCAAAGCTATAAAAGGATCTTTTATAAAAGCAAAAAGCGTTTGAAGTTTATTTCCTCAAACGCTTTTTTATTGATCGCAATAAATCAATATAAACTAAACTATTTCAAAATAAAAAAAGCATCCAAATCTGAATGCTTTTTAGTAGTCCCTAGGGGAAT
>NZ_DDBA01000036.1:34971-64946 GCF_002333005.1 Empedobacter sp. UBA2044 | reverse complement strand
ATTTTTTCAGGACGTTACATTCTTCCACATGCCATTCGCCACGATGAGGTATCAAAGCGTCACGGACTTGTATCATTTCAGATTCTACCACCACCAAATAAGCAACTGCATATTCTGGTTCAACCTCTACAAATTCAGAAAATGTACTTTGTAACTTTTCTTTTTCTGCATATTGTTTCAAGTGAATTGCATGATGTTTTGCAGTTGGTATAGCATCGGGACCATAAAAATCCCAGATTAATTTTAATTTCTTTTCCATTTTTAATTTAATTCTTTTTGACGATTAGAGCTTACCAACCATAAACCGATGAAGGTTAATAAACCATTTAAAATGATTAATTCAACACCAATTTTGTAATCGGTAAAATTAATCACTAATTCGTTGATGATATAGGTGAAAATAGGCGCTAAAATCGCAACTGTAATAATTGAATATTTTTTGTAAATGTTACGTTTCGTTAAAATACCGAAAGCAAACAATCCTAATAACGGTCCGTATGTATAACCTGCAATTTCCATCACAAGATAAACAATTGATTTGTTGTTAATCGTTTTAAAAACCATAATCAAGATAAAGAAAACTACCGTGAAAATTAAGTGAACACGAATACGAATCTTTTTCTTTTCTTTTTCTGATTTTTCTTTGTCTTCGTTGATGTTTAATAAATCGACACAATATGAACTTGTAACTGCTGTTAAAGCTCCGTCAGCAGAAGGAAATAAAGCAGAAATTAATCCGATAATAAAAATTACAGAAATAATCATTGGGAAATGATGTCCTAAAAGCGAAAGCGCAGGAAACATATCATCACCCATAATATTTTGTCCGCCTTGTTCCATAAAGAAACCGTCAGCAGTATAAAAACCACCTTCACTCATTGCGTATAAATAAAGCAATCCACCCAAAAATAGGAATGCTAAATTAACAATCAATAATGTTCCAGCAAACGTCAACATATTCTTTTTTGAGTTTTGAAGATTATCAACCGAAATATTTTTTTGCATCATTTCTTGGTCAAGACCAGTCATCGCAATTGTGATAAACATTCCGCCTAAAATAGTTTTTAAGAAATATGTTTTCGAATTTGGATCAAAGTTAATGAAATGCGTATAATTTTTGGCTTGCATCCTATCGTAAGCTTCACCAACAGATAAATTAAGATGCGAAAGGATAAACCAAATACAAGCAATCAAACTAATGATCATAAACGATGTTTGCAAGGTGTCGGTTACGACAATTGTTTTTACTCCACCTTCGAACGTGTATAATAATATCATCAATAATAAGACAAATGTTGTTGCCCAAAATGGTACGCCTAAATTGTCTAATAAAAATATTTGTAACACATTTACAACTAAATATAAACGTGCTGTTGCGCCAATTCCACGAGAAATAATAAAGAAAACCGATCCCATTTTATGTGCTTCAACATTGAAACGTTTTCCTAAATAGGTGTAAATTGAGGTTAGATTCATTCGGTAATAGAGTGGAAGTAATACCCCCGCGACGATAAAATAACCAAGAAAAAATCCGATAACCATCATATAATATTCGAATCCTCCATAAATATATTCGGAACCAGTTAATTTTCCGACCGTACCCGGAACCGAAATAAAAGTAACGCCACTAAGGCTTGTCCCAATCATTCCGAAAGCCACCAACCACCATTTACTTTTTTTGTTTCCGTTAAAAAAAGATTGATTGTCAGAATTTCGACTGGTGAAGTAAGAGATCACTAAAAGTCCTACAAAGTATACGATAACACAAAGTAGTAAAATTGTTGAGTTCATAATTTATTTAGTAAATAAGCCCAAATTTAATATTTTTGAGTGAATGATGATAGATTAATTTTCCGAAGATAAAATTGTAAATTTGTTGTCTATAATTTTTTGAACGAATGAATTACCCAAGCAAGGTTTTAGAGCGAGCTGTAGAAGAGATGTCAAATTTGCCAGGAATAGGAAAGAGAACAGCTTTGCGACTTGTTTTACATATGTTAAATCGTCCCAAATCTCAAACGACGGCTTTATCCGAAGCGCTTTCTCATTTAGTGGATGATGTTAAATATTGTCAACATTGTCATATGATTTCTGATGATGAGATTTGTGATATTTGCAATAATCCATTGCGAGAAGAAACTATAATTTGTGTGGTGGAAGATGTGCGCGATGTGATGGCAATTGAAAACACAGGACAATTTAAAGGACAATATCACGTTTTAGGAGGAAAGATTTCTCCAATGGAAGGCATTGGACCTGGTCAATTGAATATTCAAACTTTGGTAGATCGTGTTCAAAATGAAAATGTGAAGGAAATAATCTTTGCTTTAAGTTCTACAATGGAAGGAGATACAACTGTTTTTTACTTGTATCGACAATTAAAGAATGCCGAAATTATTTTTTCGACCATTGCACGAGGTCTTGGTGTAGGAGATGAGTTAGAATATGCAGACGAAGCGACGTTGGTTCGTTCTATACAACATCGAATCCCATATTCAGAAAATAAATTTTAAAATGAAATTATCGATAATTATTGTTAGTTATAATGCGCCAAAACATTTAGAGCTTTGTCTTGATTCGTGTCAGGAAGCTTTAAAAAATGTAGATGGCGAAATAATTGTAATTGATAATGATTCATCGGAAATTGATTTTATATTCCTAAAAAAAACTTTTCCTACTGTAAATTTTTTACTTCAGAATGAAAATCTTGGTTTTGCAAAAGCGAATAATATTGGGGTTGAGAATGCTTTGGGAGAATATATTCTGATTCTTAATCCAGATACAATTATTCCAGAGAATTTATTCGAATCTTTGATTGAATTTCATCAGTCAAAAGAAAAAATAGGTTTTGTGGGAGTACGAATGATAGATACAAACGGAAATTTTCATCCAGAATCAAAACGTAATATTCCGACAGCTAAAAATTCATTTTCTAAGTTGTATAGTCGATTTAATCATTCAAAGAAAAATAATTATTACAAATTAGAAGTTGATGAATTTGAAATTGCTCCTTGCGAAATTTTAGTTGGTGCTTTTATGTTCACCACGAAGAAAATCTATCAGGAAATTGGAGGATTTGATCCACGTTATTTTATGTATGGAGAAGATATAGATTTGTCTTTTAGTGCAGAATTGGCTGGTTATAAAAATTATTATAAAGGAGATATAACGGTTTTACATTACAAGGGAGAAAGTACGAAAAAAGATAAAAAATATTATAAACATTTTTTTGAAGCCATGATGATTTTCTTAGCAAAATATTATCAAAAAAATTGGTTGCATTATCAACTTTTACGTTCGGGAATTTTGATTAAATATTTAATTCAATTATTTAAATTTTCTTTACATTCACCTAATAATACTTCTAAAATAGAAGTAAAAGCAGAAAATTTATTTTGGATTGATAAGAAATCAGATTTCAAATCTTTATCAAATAATGAAATTGCAATTGATGCAAGTTTTTTTACTTATCAAGAGATATTATCAATCATTTCTGAAAACAACTCTTCTTCACGTTTATTTTATATTCGTCCTAAAAATAAAAATTATGTAATAGGCGATGATAAACTGATTATAAATCTATAAAAACAAAAAAAGCTGAATCTTAATGACCAGCTTTTACAGTATCTTTTTTCTCAACTTTCGGAGTTTCTGCCGTTTTTGTAGAATCTTTCACTTCTTCGTGTTTTTCTTCAACAGCTTCCTCATGTTTTCCGTGACCTGCGTGAGCAGCTTCAGATTTGTGGTGCATTTCTTCTGCAGTAGCTGGTTCGTGAACAACTGGAAGAACTCCGTGATTTACACTTGCTTTAGAGTTACAAGAAGTAGCGAATGCTGCAACAGCTACTAAAAGAATTAATTTTTTCATGTCTTACAAAATTTATTGTATGGGTATATTATTATAATTGTTTTGACAAAATTAGTTAAAAACATTGAGTTCAACTAACTGATTTATTTCAATTGTGCAATTTTCTGAATTCCACCTTTTGTTTTATCTCCAACCTTTACACTGATCTCTGTATCAAGTGGTAAAAAGATATCAACACGCGATCCGAACTTGATGAAGCCATATTCTTTACCCGCAACAGCATCGTCATTCTCTTTACTGTAACAAACAATTCTTCGTGCAACTGCACCTGCAATTTGTCTGAAAAGAACTTTTGTATGATCTGCATTCTCTACAACAACAGTTGTTCTTTCATTCAATTCTGATGATTTTGGATGAAATGCAACCAAAAACTTTCCTGGATGATATTTCGAATAAATCACTTTTCCATTCACAGGATAACGCGTTACATGTACGTTAAGAGGCGTCATGAAAATTGATAATTGAATACATTTTTGATTCAAAAATTCGCTTTCAAATACTTCTTCTAATACAACAACTTTTCCATCAACTGGTGCGATTACGCAATTTTCTGACGAATCTGATTCACGAATTGGGTTTCTGAAAAACCAAACGATAAATCCGTAAAGTATCCATAATGGTAAGGCAAAGTAAAAACCATATACAGGAAAAAAGTAATGTAATACTCCTGTAGCGATTGCAAATAAAATTAAGCAACCTATCAAAATTGCTGTTCCTTCTCTGTGAAGTTTCATAAAGTATATACTAATAAATAATATAAATAAACAAATGGTACGACAAATATAAAACTATCTAATCGATCTAAAAAACCGCCATGTCCTGGAATAAGGTTAGAGCTGTCTTTTACATTGAAAAATCGTTTTAATTTAGATTCTGTCAAATCTCCCAATGGACCTAATGCTGCAACGATCAAACCAATAATCATCCAGTTTCCGTGCAAGTTCTCTCCAAAATATTTCTGAATTAAGAATCCAGCGATAATGGTGAAGATAATTCCTCCAAAAAAACCTTCCCACGTTTTTGCTCCCGAAATTTTAGGTGCTAATTTATGTTTTCCAATTAAGTTTCCTGTTAAATATGCAAATGTATCACTGCTCCAAAGTAATAAGAAAACGAAAAACACTTCGTAATGCATCACTTTTTCACCTAAATTATAATCAAAACTAGGTAAAGTTAATGCTAAGACAAATGGTGCGATAACGTATGTTAAACCTAAAGTAGCTTTTCCAAAATCGTTCAATAATTCATTGGTTGATTTGAAAATAATATAAATACTAAAAACAAATAAAACTGGAATGATGAAGTACAAACTTTTTAAATGAAAATAGTAATGATTTGAAGTTTCGAAAGCTTCTAAAAATTCTTTTCCATAATATCCAAAAACAACTAAGGCAGCTAAAAGTGCTCCTAATTGATAAAGTTTATTGGTAAGATTAGTGATTTTAAAAAACTCGTACAAACAAAAAAGTCCAAAAACCATCATCAAAACAATCAAACCTTTTGGATCTATCGTTGTCCCGAAAAATATAATAAGTGCGTAAATAAGTCCAGAGAAAGCTCTAATTGCTAAATTTTTCATAGCTAATCTTCAACCAATAACAAATAAATATTCTTCGCGTTGTCTACGTTGGGAAATTTGTGCATATTTTTTCCACGAATCGAAGTTATTTTAGATGGAAGGTTGTCTTTTTTTAATGTTCGTAATTTCTGTAATGCCACACTCACATTTTCCACTAATTGTGATGGGCGTGCATAGATAATAAAATTTGACGGAAAATCAGCAATATTTCTACCATAAGTTTGATGCGCCGATAACATAATACTTCCATCAAAAGCAATCAGAAATTCGCAACTAAGAAAACTAAGCGTATAACGAGAATCGCATGGATTTTCGACAAAAGGAATATTGACTGAATTAAGAACCTGTTGTAAATTTGGATCAGGACAAATTAATTCGGTTACATTTTCGTAATTGACAATCTCTTTAAGGTTTTTAGAAGCCTCCTCTATATTATCACAAAATAAAAAATGTCCACCACCTACATTAAAATTTGTAGCAAATACTTCATCTATAGAAATTTTTTGGTCAGCATAATTTGGATGAAATAAATCAATGTGATTATCATCTGAATTCTCTGCTGATTTTTCAGTAGCTTTTTTAAGTAGGTTTTTAATTGCTTTCCACATGAAAACTCATGATTTTATATGAAATTAATCAATTACAGCCTAAAGGTAATAAATTTTAACAATATAATAAGAAGTAAAAAAAAAATCGTCCTATTTGGACGATTTTTTCTATTATTTTGAATGAATTTGATTAAATATCATTTCCAGATTCTGGTTGAACAACTTGTTCTGAATCAGCTTCTATAACCTCTTCTTGTTTTTCTTCGATTTGATCTAATTCGTTTACAAATTTTCTTGGTCCGAAAATTTCTTCCAAATCTTCTCTAAAGATCACCTCTTTCTCAATTAATTTTTGAGCTAAAACATCTAATTGATCGCGATGTTCACGTAAAATATCTTTTGCTCTATCATATTGAGCTTCGATCATTGTTTTTACCTCTTTATCAATTACCTGAGCAGTTTGTTCTGAATAAGGCTTGCTGAAACCATACTCATTTTGTCCAGATGAATCGTAATAAGAAACATTACCAACTTCTTTGTTCAATCCGTAAATACTAACCATTGCAGAAGCTTGTTTTGTAACTTTTTCCAAATCACTTAATGCACCAGTAGAAATATTATTGAAAACAACTTCCTCAGCAGCACGACCACCCATTGTCATACACATTTCGTCTAACAATTGTTCTGTCGTTGTAATTTGTCTTTCTTCTGGCAAATACCAAGCGGCACCTAACGAACGTCCACGAGGAACTATAGTTACTTTAACCAATGGAGCAGCGTGTTCTGTTAACCAACCAATTGTAGCGTGACCAGCTTCGTGATAAGCGATACGTTTTTTCTCAGAAGGTTTAATCACTTTACTTTTCTTCTCTAATCCACCAATAATACGGTCAACAGCGTCTAAAAAGTCTTGTTTTTCTACGACGTCTTTGTTTTTACGAGCAGCAACTAAAGCTGCTTCGTTACAAACATTGAATATATCTGCACCAGAGAAACCTGGAGTTTGTTTTGCTAAAAATTCGATTTCAACATCTTCACCTAATTTTAATGGACGTAAGTGAACGGCGAAGATTTCTTTACGTTCGTTTAATTCAGGTAAATCAACATGAATAATACGGTCAAAACGACCTGGACGCATCAATGCTTTATCCAATACATCAGCACGGTTCGTTGCAGCAATCACAATTACGTTAGATTCTGTTCCGAAACCATCCATTTCTGTTAATAATTGGTTTAATGTATTTTCGCGTTCATCATTAGAACCTGTAAAGTTTGATTTTCCACGTGCGCGACCAATGGCATCAATCTCATCAATAAAGATAATTGAAGGAGATTTTTCCTTTGCATTTTTGAATAAGTCACGTACACGAGATGCACCAACCCCCACAAACATTTCTACGAAATCTGATCCTGATAACGAGAAGAAAGGAACTTTTGCTTCTCCAGCAACAGCTTTTGCTAATAAGGTTTTACCTGTACCTGGAGGTCCTACTAATAAAGCTCCTTTTGGGATACGTCCACCTAATTTTGTAAATTTTTCTGGATGTTTCAAGAATTCAACGATTTCTTCGATTTCTTCTTTTGCACCTTCTAAACCTGCAACATCTTTGAAAGTTGTTTTGATATGATCATCACCTTCAAATAATTTCGCTTTTGATTTTCCGACAGAGAAAATTCCTCCGCCACCTCCAGCAGATCCGCCTCCGCCCATTCGTCTAAATAGTAAGAAGTAGATTAATCCGAAGAAAATTAATGAAATGAAAAGATTCATAAACAAACTTCCAAAACCATTTGAAATTTGTGTGTTAAGAACGGCAGTTTTATTCGGACTCTTTTCTACGTTAGCATAAAAGTCTTTTTCAAAATTTCCTGCATCAGCAACATTGAAAATAAAGTTTGGAGCGCCTGTAGCAAAAGGATTTAAAGTTTCGTTTGATTTTTTAAACTTTTTAAATTCTTCAGTATTCAGAGCTGCGTCCGTTAAATATACACTTACACGTCCTGATTCTTTTTCTAGATTCGCTTCTTTTACGTAACCTTTTTCTACATAAGAAAGGAAAGTCGTACGGTCTATATTTTTAGTAGTTCCGCCGGCACCTCCAATGTTATCAGAAAATAATAGAAAGGCAATCAGCAATAATCCAATAATGGCATATATCCATGTAGGATTAAACCCCGAAGGTTTAAAATTATTTTTTTTCAATTTTTTTTGGTTTCAGTTATGATTAATATTCCATTTCGATACGCGTCTCTACAGCATCACCCCAAAGACTTTCGATATCGTAATATTCTCTGTATTCTTTTTGGAAAATATGGACAATAACATTTGTGTAGTCCAACAAAACCCATTGATTGTTTTGTGTTCCTTCTACATGAAAAGGTCTTTCTGACATTTCTGTTTTTACAGTTCTTTCAATCGAACCTGCTAAAGCACTAACTTGTGTATTCGAGTTTCCGGTACAAATAACGAAGTATTGACAAAATGCATTTTCAATTTCGCGTAAATCTAGAATTGTAATTTCTTCTCCTTTAACATTTGTAATTCCGTCAACAATGCTATCTAGCAAGTCTTTTGTATATTGAGTATCTATCATCTTTTATTTTGTAATTCGCAAATTTAGTGAATCCTTATTAAAGTTTAAACTTTTTAAAATAACTTTAACCACTCTATAAAAATAGTAAAAAAAATGTATTTAATTAGTTTTGATTCTTTGCCTAATACGAATGAGTTCTTGGTGGATTTGTCCAAAAAAGATGCCAATAGTTGGACTGTCATACATGCTAAAAATCAAACAAAAGGAAAAGGTTACGCAGGAAATGAGTGGAAAGTTGTCGCTGGAGAAAATTTAACCTTTAGTTTTTTGCTGAAAACGGATTATAGTTTTCAAGAATTAATTTATTTTAATGAATGGATTTCGAATGTTATTTGTCTATTTTTAAAACAATTTCATCCAAAATCTAACGTAAAATGGCCAAATGATATCATTTTAAATGATAAAAAGGTTTGTGGAATATTAATCGAAAATCATCGTTCCAATGGAATTATGAATTCTGTAATCGGAATAGGAATTAATGTCAATCAAGCTGATTTTAATCACTTACCAAAAGCAACATCTATTCGAAAAGTAACTGACAAAGAATATGACATCGAGGAAATTTTGGCAGATTTAATACATTATTTCGAAAATGAATATTCAATTTTAGAAGAGAAAAATTTTGAACAAATTCATCAAACTTATTTAGATAATCTGTTTAGAAAAGATGAAATTTCGCATTTTAGATTGGATGGAGTAGAAGTGGACGGAATTATTAGAGATGTAAATGAAGCGGGAAATTTACTGATAGAAATCAATCAAGAATTGAGAGAATTTAAGCACAAAGAAATCGAACTTCTTTTTTAATCCTATAGAAAAGGCTATTTTTGTTTAATGGAAGAATTTGTAGTTTTAGTTGATCAGGACGATCAAAAATTAGGATTGATGGAGAAACAACAGGCTCATGTAGCTGGTTTGTTGCATCGTGCATTTTCTGTTTTTGTATTCAATTCCAAAGGAGAATTAATGATTCAGCAACGAGCTGCGAGCAAATACCATTCGCCAACGTTGTGGACGAATACATGTTGTAGTCATCCGCGCGATAACGAAACTTACGAACAAGCGGCGCACAGACGTTTGGAAGAAGAAATGGGATTTGATTGCGAATTAGAATATAAATTTAATTTCATTTACAAAGCGCATTTAGAAAATGATTTGATCGAGCATGAATTAGACCATGTTTTTATCGGAACATTTGATGATGAACCAAAGCTAAATCCTGATGAAGTGATGGCCTATCGTTGGGTAGAATTGGATGATTTGAAAAAAGATATGGAAAAAAATCCTCAGAATTATACAGCTTGGTTCAAAATAATTTTTGAACATTACGTTTCGTATATCGAAGAATAAAAATTTATACAGATGAAAGTTACTGTCAACAGAAAAGCACATTTTAATGCTGCGCACCGATTGTTTAACAAGAATTGGAGCGACGAACAAAATTTTGAAGTTTTCGGAAAATGTTCTTATCCAAACTATCACGGGCATAATTACGAAATTATTGTGGCGGTGAAAGGCGAAGTTGATCCAGAAACTGGTTTTGTGATGAATTTGGACGAATTACGAAAAATTATTGCGATTGAAGTTGAAGATTATTTGGATCATAAAAATCTGAATGTTGATATTGAAGAATTTAAAACTATCAATCCAACTGCCGAAAATATTGTGATTTTGATTTGGAATAAAATTAGAGCAAAATTAGCGACCGATTTAGAATTGAAAGTAACCTTATACGAAACTCCACGTAATTTTGTAGAATACGCAGGCGAATGAAATTAGGCGATCACATTCCAACCTTTTCGTTGGAGGATAACAAAGGAAATTGGTTTAATTCGGACGAATTTTTATACAAAAAATATTTTGTTTTATTCTTTTATCCGATGGATTTTACGCCAATGTGTACAAAAGAAGTATGTCAATTTCGTGATGTAAATGCAGATTTCAATGCTTTAGACGCTGTGATTGTCGGAATAAATGGACAATCAACTTCTTCTCACGAGAAGTTTTATACAAAACATCAATTAAACTTTCCGTTGCTTTCTGATAAAGGAGCAAAGTTGTCGAAGTTGTTGGGAATCAAAAAGAAATTTGGCTTAATCACACCGCGAGAAACTTTTGTATTCAATAAACAAGGAAAATTAATTAAACACATTGTTTCAAATGTAGCCGAAACGCACATTGAAGAAGCAATGCAAGCAATAAAAAAAGACCAAGGAAATTAGTTTTCTTGGTCTTTTTGTTTGTATAACATTTTTCTTATGACAACTCGATAAATAAAAAAGATAACCGTTCCAATTGCCGAATAAACCAACATTGTTTGCACATCGCTTTTATCGAACAAATATTTTAGTCCAAATAACACGAAAAAGAAAATGATACTATAAATGATATTTTGTTTCATGTGGTAAAAGTAGGAATTAATTTATTTGTTATAAAGATTCTATGAATCATTCTGAATTTGTTTCAGAGTTTCATTTTAAAACTTCACCTCACCAACCTTAATTAATTTCTTAGAAGTTGCCAATTGATTTGGATTTGTTCCTGGTTCGTCTTGCGGAACTTTTTTTCCTTTTTTACGATAGAAAT
Organism: Empedobacter sp. UBA2044; assembly: GCF_002333005.1. Taxonomy (NCBI): domain Bacteria; kingdom Pseudomonadati; phylum Bacteroidota; class Flavobacteriia; order Flavobacteriales; family Weeksellaceae; genus Empedobacter; species Empedobacter sp. UBA2044. Next base: position 53,771 of record NZ_DDBA01000036.1, on the reverse strand, counting down.
CTATCCAAAAATCATCAATAATTCCAGTTTCTTTGTTTTTGAAATTCATGGGAATCAATTCAAAAATAGTATCATCACGAAAAGCTCTTTCCACAAAATCTGAACAATATAATTCGTCATCATTCAAAATGTATAACCAATTATAAGGTTTTCCGAGCATTGTTTTAGCTTTTTCAATTGCATGAGGAATTGTATATTGATATTCATTTTTGAGACGATAAATGACAATTTTATTATTCTTTTCGGTTTGAGAAATGTAAAAATGATGAATTTCCTCTCGTTGCGATCCGCCCATTGGAGCAGCATGTAGAACAAAAATAGAATCATCAGTTTTTTCGATTAAACCAACATGATCAAAATTGGTTTCGTCATTTATTTTTGTCACTCTATTTATCGCGCCCGAAAGTTCTTCTGTTTGCGCACCAACAAAAATCAAATCTCCATTTTGGATATTTTGTAATGAAATTGAATGTTTTTCTTTTAATATTTTTGCTTTTGTACAACTATTCATTGTCAATGTAAATAGAAGTAAAAAGATAGGAAATAAAACGAATATTTTTTTCATTCGGAATGAATTATTACTTTTAATCTACGAATTAACCAAAAAGATGGATTTTAAAAAAATTTTGACCATATCAATTGTCGTTTTATTGATTTTAGTTGGTGCTGCAATTATTATTGGAAGCAACAAAGATCGACGCGTTTTCTTTATTGAGAGCTTTAATAAACCAATTGAAAATGTTATTAATTCTCGTTTGGATACAGATTATTCGTACGAAATTGTAAAAGTAAAAGGTAAAACAAACGATACCATTTTGATTATTCCTTGCGAAGGTTGTCAACCATTGAAATTATCAGGAAAAATAAACGAAAAGTTTATGAACAAATTTGGTAAAGGAAAATCGGTTATGCGTTTCGAGCCGTATAAAGCGACGGAAGGGAATTTAAAAATTATTCATAAAATTAGATAATCTTCTATTAAAGAAATTTTCCTAACAATTAATTCCTTATTTTTGGGAGAATTATAAACTTATCAAAGCAAACAAACAATGAAAGTAACTGCATTAAACCAAAAGCACAAAGATTTAGGTGCGAAAATGGTTCCTTTTGCTGGATATGAAATGCCAGTGCAATACGCAGGTGTTAACCAAGAACATTTTGCTGTTCGAGAAAAAGTTGGCGTTTTTGATGTTTCTCACATGGGACAATTTTTTGTAAAAGGAGAAAAAGCAACAGACTTATTACAACACTTATTGACGAATGATGTAACGAAAGTTACTATTGGTCAAGCTCAATATAATGCAATGCCAAACGAAAAAGGAGGAATTGTAGATGATTTAATCATTTATAAAATCTCTGATGATGAGTGGATGGCAGTTGTAAATGCATCTAACATCGATAAAGATTGGGAATGGATGAACAAACACAATACGTTTGGTGCAGAATTAACAAACAAATCTGATGAGATGTCTTTGTTAGCAATCCAAGGACCAAAAGCAATTGAAGCGATGCAAGCATTGACAGATGTTAATTTAGCTGAAATTCCGTTCTATCATTTCGCAATTGGTACGTTTGCAGGTATGGAAAATGTGATTATTTCTGCAACTGGTTATACTGGTTCAGGAGGTTTCGAGATTTATTTCGCGAATGAGCAAGCAAACGAAATGTGGGACAAAGTAATGGAAGCTGGAAAATCTTTCGATATTGAGCCTTGCGGTTTAGCTTCTCGTGATACGTTGCGTTTAGAGAAAGGTTACTGTTTATACGGAAATGATATCAACGATGACACAACTCCATTAGAAGCTGGTCTTGCTTGGGTAACGAAATTGGATACAAACTTTATTTCTTCTGATATTTTGAAAGCTCAAAAAGAAGCTGGAGTTGAGAAGAAATTAGTTGGTTTCAAAATGATCGAAAGAGGAATTCCTCGCCACGATTATAAAGTTGTAGATGACAACGAGAATACAATCGGTATTGTGACTTCAGGAACGCAGTCTCCAATGTTGAAACAAGGAATTGGTTTAGCATATGTTCATACAGATTTTGCTAAAGTTGGAACAACAATTAGAATTCAAATTCGTGATAAAAATGTATTAGCAGAAGTTGTAAAAACTCCTTTTGTTTAAAACAATATAAAGTCAAAATACAAAAAAGCTTTCGAGGATTTCGAAAGCTTTTTTTATGAATTCATATTAATTGATACATTTATTGATGTCTTTTTTAGATAAAATTAATAAAATAGATTATTAACTACGAATATTATAAAATTGTTAATATTTCTTAAAAAAAACATAACTTAGATTTGCTTAAATATGATATATGTTATATTTTTGAGATAATAATATTACTGATCAGTAATACAATTAACACTAATTATGATTTTAAGACCTCTATTAGAGGTCTTTTTTATTTTTTAAAACTTTTGAGAATCAGCACTTGGTCCATAACTCGAAGGTAAATCTATTCCAAGTAAGCGATAAAAAACTCCCAATTGAGCGCGGTGATGTGTAATTTGATTTAAAGCATGACGAATTGCTTCATATTTTGTAAAATCTGCAAAAACAGTTTCTCCTTCTGTAACTTGCCATCTTTTTGATAAATGATCTTCGTTCACATTCTCTAACGCCGCTTTTCCTAATTCATAATCATCATCCAATTTTTGTTGTAAATCTTGCACAGAAGTAAAACTTGTCGGTTTATAATCTCCTGTAGCAAAATCTAATTTATTTGTAGTTAATATTAATGCTGGCCACGCAAATATTTCGACGATATGATTCGTCAACATTGTAATGTCCATACTTTTTTCGTGAGGTTTGTATGTCGTTTTATCCTCAGGAAATCTTGCAATAAATTCTTTGGTAATTTTATACTCGTTTTGCAATTCATTTGCTAATAATTCTACTATTTTCATGTTGTTTTGATTTGTAGTTAAAAGGTACAAATTTTTGAAATAATTCATAAAAAAAACTGCTTTACTAAATTGTAAAGCAGTTTATATTTTTAGATATCGTCTGTGTATAAATCAATAATTGGACGAGGCTTTTTTCGCTTGATTTGAGTTAGCCAATAGACAAAAATTCCTATTCCATTTCCAAAAATAATAATTGTAATCCAGACCAAACGATCATCACTTTTTATCAAATTTGGATTCTTTAAAGCGTGTACAATAAAGTATACAAAAGAAATCACGCCAGTGAAAAAACTCATCAATACCAAGAAGATAAAAATGATAAGATTTCCTAATAACGCACTCAATAACGATTTAGAACTTCCTAAATGTCCTAGCTGCGCATCGAGCGTGCTAAACATCGAATAAAAAATACCAAAATAACTTAACAAGCCAAGTACAAATAAAGTGATAGGAACAATTGCCAAAGTGGCTTGTAGCTTTGGATTGTTCAAAAGAGACGTTAAATCTCTGTCAATTAGTAGATTTTTCATCATTCGAAAAATAATCTTTTATTTTTTTTGCTTTAGATTTCCCTATACAATCGGTTAATTCTAACAAAGATGCATTTTTTATTCGTTCGACCGATTTAAATTTTGTTAATAATTCTTTAATTGTTTGCGGACCGATACCTTCTATTTCTTCCAAAACCGAATTATAAGCGTTTTTACTTCGACGATTTCGGTGACGTGTAATTCCAAATCGATGCGATTCATCTCGCACATGTTGAAGCACTTTCAAGGTTTCAGAATTTTTGTCCAAATATAACGGATAAGGATCATCTGGATAATAAATTTCTTCTAAACGCTTCGCAATTCCAATCACCGAAACTTTTCCGCGCAATCCCAAACGATCAATCGATTTTAGAGCCGAACTTAATTGCCCTTTTCCACCATCAATCAAAATTAATTGAGGCAAAGATTCTCCTTCTGCCAAAACTCTCGAATATCGTCTTTCAATCACTTCTTCCATCGTTGCAAAATCGTTCGGTCCTTCTACGGTTTTAACATTGAAAATGCGATAATCTTTCTTACTTGGTTTTCCATTTTTGAATACCACACAAGCCGAAACAGGATTCGTTCCTTGAATGTTAGAGTTATCAAAACCTTCGATATGTCGAGGTTCTGCGGGTAAACGCAAATCAACTTTCATCTGATTCATGATACGATTTGTATGACGATCAGGATCGACGATTTTGGTTTGTTTAAGCTGTTCTAAACGATAAATTCGTGTATTTTTTAGCGATAAATCTACAATATGTTTTTTATCGCCAATTTTTGGAACTGTAATTTTTCTGAACGGAATTTCTAAACTCAATTCGAACGGGACATAAATTTCTTTCGAAGTTAAATTAAATCGATCCGAAAAATCAATAATTGCACGTTCCAATAAATCTTCGTCTGTTTCATCCAATTTCTTTTTCCATTCTTCTGTATGCGACTGTATAATTGCCCCGTGATAAATTTTCATGAAATTGACATAGGCATATTCTTCGTCCGACGTAATCGAAAAAACATCAACATTGGTAATCGTAGGCGAAACAATTGTAGAACGAGATTGATAATTTTGTAACGCTTCGATTTTTTCTTTAATTATTTGCGCTTTTTCAAACTTCAAATCCGATGCATATTTTGTCATTTGGTTAACCAAATATTGCTTTGCTTCGTTAAATTCTCCTTTGATAATATTACGAATTGCCGAAATTTGCTCGTTGTATTCTTCTTCTGTTTGATAAGCTTCACAAGGTCCAAGACAATTACCAATATGGTATTCCAAGCAAACTTTGAATTTATGATTTTCGATATTTTTCTCACTCAAATCATACGAACACGTTCTTAGTTGATACAATTCTTTGATCAAACCTAACAAAACTTTCATCGCTTTTCCGTTAGAATATGGCCCAAAATATTCCGAACCATCTTTGATAACATTTCGAGTCGAAAAAATACGTGGAAACCGTTCATTTTTGATGCAAATCCAAGGATATGTTTTGTCATCTCTTAATAGGATATTGTATCGTGGTTGATGCTCTTTAATCAAATTATTTTCCAACAACAACGCGTCATATTCAGAATTTACGTTGATGGTTTCGATGTTATCGATATTACTCACCAAAACACGCAAACGTTTCGAATCGTGTTGTTTATTGAAATACGAATTCACGCGACGTTTCAAGTTTTTCGCTTTACCAATGTATAACAAATCTCCTCTTTTGTTATAATACTGATAAACACCAGGCGTTTCGGGTAAACTCGCTAATTTTAATTTTACATTTTCATTCATCAAAATACCTCTACAACATTTATTTTTTGCTGCTCATCATCAATATAAATCAAGATTTTTGTCTGAATATTATAACCTAAATTTCTAAAAAAATCGGCATATCTATTCACTTGAAAATGATGATCTAAATCGGGTTGACCAGTTTTATAATCGATAATCGAACAATTATTTTCTGCATCAATTACTACACGATCTGCTCTGAAAATTTGTCCATTTTCATCAATAAAATCGCGTTCATTCAAAACCGTTAAACCTTCAGCAAAATATGGAACTAATTTAGCATCTTGTAATAAATTTTGCAAGGTTTTTTGCAGATGTTCTACATTTTCGACTGAAATTGTACCACGCTGTTTTTCACTTTCGATGATTTTTGGTAAATCATTTTGTGTAACAATTTGCGATAAAATGTTATGAACTGTATTTCCAAATTCGGTGAATTTTAACTTTTCTTGCGCTTTTTCTGAATTGGTGTTAATCACTAAACGCGTATTCCAATCCGAAGAATAAATTTTTAACTCAGCTGAAGAGTTTTCTATGATTTTAGGAGTTGAAATTCGTTCTGGAGAACCTTTCAAAATAACTTCATCCTCAGAAAAACCTTTACTGAAAACAAATTCGTGCAAGTAGTTTGCAATATTTTTTGATTTCGAAGATTCTTTTGGTTTTAGCGCAACTATATACAATTGCTCTTTTGCACGCGTTGTTGCAACATAAAGTGTATTAATTTCATCCAATTGAACCAAATTCTCTTCTTCGTCAATCTTCGATTTTATCGCCTCATTTTTGATTGATTTTAATTCATTATTAATTCCAACATAAAATGTTTCAAACGGATTTTCTTCATCTTTTTGTAATGGAATCCAAATTTTAGAATTCTTACTTTGCCAATCTAAAAACGGCAAAATTACAACTGGAAATTCCAAGCCTTTTGATTTGTGAATCGTCATAATCTGAATCGCATCGACACCTTTTGGCGTTTTGATACTCGCTTTATCTTTGATTGTCGACCAAAACTCAAGAAATGAATTCAGATCTGATTCATTTTTCGATGAATACTCTAAAATAACATCCAAAAAACTTAAAATATAAGCGGGCGAACGCTCTTGTAAATGTAAAGTTCGAATCGCTTTTTCTGTAAAATCATACAACGAAAGGTTTTGATCTTGAATAAAATCTAAATCTATCCCAACTGATTTGGTTAATTTTAAAAACTTTGGCAAATCTCCTTTTAAAGCTTTTTCAACTGTGATTGTTAAATCATCCGTTTTGAATAATTCTAATTCATAAGCCACCATCAAAAAACGAATTTTTGATTGCTCGTCTTGAGGATTTGAGGTGATTTTGAACAAATATTCAATCAATTGAATTTCGAATGAATTTTTTAACAACAAAGCTTCATTAGAAATCACAACCAAATTATTTTCGGTCAAATATTTCGCTAACAAAATCCCTTGCGCGTTACTACGAACCAAAATCGCAATATCATTTAAAGAGAAACCTTTTGTTCGACAATCTTCAATTGTTTTAAGAACTAATTCTAAATTTTGTTCTTTAAATAAATCTTTCGAACGACCTTCTTGCTCAATGAAATTTATTTTGACAAAACCATCTTTTTGATGATTAGTTAATTGTTTATTTCCTATTTCGTACAAATATTGAAAACTCGGCAAATTGAGTTGTGGCGCGATAAAAGAATACAATTCATTGTTAAATTGAATAATATTCTCGTGGCTTCTCCAGTTTTTTTCTAACTCCTCAACTTTTATATTTTCTTCCTCTTTTCGATCAATTAAATCAATCATTTGTGCAGGATTTCCTCCTCGCCAACGATAAATAGACTGTTTTGCATCGCCAACCAACATAATTGTGTCAGATTGCGCGCGCGCATTTTCGACCAACGGATTCAGATTATTCCATTGTAACGTCGATGTATCCTGAAATTCATCAATAAAATAATGATTGTAACGCGAACCAATTCGCTCATAAATAAAATTGGCTGGCTGTTGTTGCAAATTTTTACTGATAATGGTGTTAAATTCATTAATCAACAAAACATTTGAGTCTTTTTTGATTGAATCCAATGATTTTTCAACTTCATTAATCAACGAAATTGATGAAATGTTTTTCTGAATTGAGGTTAACAAAAGTAAGTGATCATTGATGTTCGCAGCTTTTTCAAACAAATCTTTCACTTGAGGAAAAATAGATTCAGCAGTTGCATCTTTCACTTTCGAAAGGTAACCTTCTTCCAAAATATCTTTTGTATTCGCATCGGTTGGTAAAATCAAACCAAAACCATCAAAGTTTTTTAATTTCTGGAAAAAAGCAGCAATTCCTCGACTTTTTCCTGGTAATTCATTTACCGAAATTCCATTGTTTGCAAGCAATTCGAAAAACTCATTTCCAATTGTAATCAAGCCATCTTTCAAAGTTTTTATGTCATCAAAAATAACTTTTCGATAACGAATAAATTCGTCTAACGAAATGTTTTTTAATTTTTCTAAATCTTGTAAATGACGATCATTAGAAATGTCCGAAGTGTCTGAAGAAAGCGTTTTTCGAATATCCCACGATTTATTTTCGTCCATATTATCCAACGCAATTTTGATCATTGTTTGCGTTAGTTTTTCGTCTTCACCAATTTTTGAATACAACAAATCAACCGATTCATTAATGATTTCATTCGTATTCATTTCAACATCGAAATTCATCGATAAACCCAAATCTTGCGCAAAAGATTTCATCAATCGAAGATTAAATTTATCAATTGTGGAAATCGAAAATTTGGAATAATTATGAAGAATCGCAATCAGAATATTGTATGCTTTTGTCTTAATGATTTCAGGCTTCAAATTCAGTTCCGAAGCTAATTCTAGAATATATTGATCTTCTTTTGGATTAGGATTTTTAGCAATTTCTTCTAAAGTTTCGATGATACGTTCCTTCATTTCGCCCGCCGCTTTATTGGTAAACGTAATGGCTAAAATATGTTCGAAATGATAATCGCTTTCATTGGTTAATAACAACGAAAGAAATTCCTTTACGAGAGTATAGGTTTTACCAGCACCCGCAGATGCATTATAAATTTTGAAATCGCCTGATTGTAACAAATTCTGAATTTTTAGGAAAGTTAAACATTCTCTTCAAAATTAAGAAATCAGAATGCCAAAACATGACGTACAAAAAAAGGAAACTCGTGCGAGTTTCCTTTTTTGAATATGTTATAAAAGAATGATTAGAATGAATATCCTAAACCAACTGAAAATACAGAATTTTTTATATCTCCACCGTTTTCATCAGAGATATTTGAAAGTCCAAAATTGTAACGAGCTCCTGCATTAAGACCATTTGAAAACTCATATCCTAATCCAATGTTTAATCCAAAATCTGTAGATTTCAAGTAATCTTTCATGTCTTGATCAGTGTCTATTTTTTGTCCTAAAGCTGTTGTTTTAACGTTAGCTTTTGCATTAACTAAGAAACCAACTTGAGGTCCAGCTTCAATATTAAAATTTTGAGTTGGATAGAATTTGATCATTAATGGAACATTAATATAATCTAATTTATATTTCACGTCTGCATTAACATTTCCAATTTCTTGATTAACATAAATTTGTCCTGACTCTTTAGCTCCTTGAGCTGAATATAACAATTCAGGTTGAAACGCAAATTTCTCAGCAAATTTTATATTAGCATAACCTCCAATATGAAAACCTACTTTTGCATCAGCATTTTGGTTATCTCCAGATAAATTTGATACATTAAGACCTGCTTTAGCTCCAAATTTAGTTTGAGCATTTGTATTAATAGCGAAAGCTAATAATGGAATAAAAAATAAACATTTTTTCATATAAGTAAAATTTTAAAGTTTGAGTAAAGATATAACAATAATGTAAAAAAGGTACTAATTTTTATTCTTTTTACGCTCTCCTTTTTGTAGTATTTCGATTTCTTTTATTTGCTTTTTAGTATTTTGCTCATCAAGCTTCAACTCTGTTCGCTTTTTATCTAATTGTTTAGATAATGATTCATTAGATTCCGTAAATTTATATTCTACTGAATATCCATTCTTTGGAAGAATCGTAATATTGACATCATCACTATTTATATTATTAACTTTTAAACTTGTAATTGTTTTAGGAGATTTGGATAAATCAAATTCACCATTTTTATTATTTGTAATATAAACCTTATCAATTTCAGAACTAATAATTTTGTGCTCAACGCCATTTTTGTCCGTGTAAATTGAATAACCATTTTTCAACGTAATATTATTTTTTACCGTTGGCATTTTAGCCGTTGTTACTTTTTTATCAATATTGGGAATACCTTTTTCTGAATTGAAAATTTTGATGATGCTTGAATCTTTTTTGATAACTTCAATAAAATCTTCACCTCCGCTTTTTCTTACAAAAACTTTTTCGATATCTTTTGGATCAATTTTTTGCAAAATTTTTCCGTCCGTTCCATATAAAATCGTTGGAGTCAACTCTTTTTTCAAGACAATATCTTTTATTTTGATAGAATCATTCAGAATAATATCTCCAGCATCATTCAAGATAATTTTATTTTGCGGATTACTTTTTAGAATCGTTTTTAATTCATCTTTCGTAATCACTTTTTCTATTGGTGTAGCCGTTTTGACCTGATTAGTTTTGAGAAGCGAATCTCTTAAAGTTGTTGCTTGATCAAGAAGAATTTCAGCTTGCGATTGAACAGGTTTTTCCAAAGCTTGTTCTACTTTTTGAGCTTTTTTCTCAACTTCTTGCGCAAACGATTTTTGGCTAAAAAGTACAAAAGCACTCAATATAAAAGGCAACGAAGCAAAAGAAAGAATTTTCACTTTTCGTTTTGATGTATTTTTTGTCATCATAAGTAGACGTTTTTTGGTAAGAATAAAATTGAAATTACTCGCCATCATCGATGGATTTTGCGTTGCAATACAATCCAAAATTTGATGTTGATACGTTTTTAAATCTGAGTTTCTTTTCAATACATACTCATCTGCCAAAAACTCGTGATTTAGTTTGATTGATTTTTTATAGAAATAAATAAACGGATTGAACCAAAAAAGAATTTGAAAAATTTCAATCAACAAAATATCCAAACTATGTTTCTGAATACAATGCGCTTTTTCGTGATCAATTAAATTTTGATGTAAACTTTTCAGTTGCTTTTTCGGAATAAAAATATATTTCCAAAAACTATACGGTTGATTCGAATCTAAATCAAGAATATATGTAATTTCTTGATCTTTGATTTTTTCTTCAGTCTTAATTTTGAACATCAATTCGTACAAATTATAGATAAATCTTACAAGAAAAATTACACCAATCAAAATGTAAATAATATTCAAAATATCACCAAAATTGATTCCTTTTTCTTGTTGCAACAATTCAGGATTTTGCATCAGAAAAGCTAAAAGTTCGGGCGAAATATTCGTTTCTGTTGCTGTTATAGGCAAATCAATTTTGTACAAAGGCGCGATTAACGAAAATATCAACGAAAACAACAGATAAAATCGATTGATTTTATACATGCTTTCACGTTCCAAAAAAAGTTTATAAAAGGAATATAAAAATCCAGAACAAAGAATAAATTTTATAAAAAACGCAATCATAGGCTATTTCTTTTTACGGTCTATTTCATTATCGATAATGTCACGTAATTTTTCTAATTCTTCGACCGACATATTGTTCGATTTTGCAAAAAATGAAGCAAATTGTGTTGCCGAATTATTAAAGAAGTTCGAAATCATTCCTTTTACTTCTTTCGAAAAATAATCATCTTTTTTCACCAAAGCATAGTATCGACGCGAATTTCCCATTTGTTCGTAATCAATATAACCTTTGTCGTGCATCCTTTTTAATAAAGTAGAAATTGTAGTATTCGCAGGTTTTGGATCATCATAAGAATCGATAATATCTTTCGCAAAAACCTGTTTTCCGCTCCAAATAACTTCCATCACTTCCTCTTCTCTTCTTGATAATTTAACTTTCATATCTACAACTATATTTTTATTACTACAAATATAGAATATAATTTAACATGACAAAGTTATTTTATAATTATTTAACGATAAAGCATAAAAAAAGGAGCAAAAAGCTCCTTTCTATATTTTTGATTTGAAATAAATTACATTTCAGCCAATTTGTACGCTACACCTACACTAAAATATGTGTTTGTTGTACTTTTTGCAGCAGGATTATGATTGATATCTGTTAATCCTTTTGTGATACGAGCATTAATTTCTAATTCGTCAGTTACTTTATATCCAGCACCTAAATTTAATCCAAAATCAAATGTTTTGAAATTATCAGTAATTGTTGTTTTAGTTTTAGAATTATTTAATTCATATTTGTTTTGTGCAGAAACTAAAAACCCTAATTGAGGACCAAACTCAACATTTAAACCTTCCATAATTTCGTAACGTCCCATTAAAGGAATATTAATATTATGTGTTACAATTTTGTTATCGCTTCCGTCGTGAGTTTTGATTCCTGCTCCTTGTTTAGAGTATAAAACCTCTGGTTGAAAACTGAATTGATCTGTTACTTTGTAGTTTGCATAACCACCAACATAAAAATCAGTTCTGAATTTAGAACTTTCGGTTCCAGATAAAGTTGGGAAGTTAAGACCTCCTTTTACTCCTAAATCAATTTGCGCGTTTGCTGCACTTAATCCACCAAAAAGTGCTATTCCTAAGATTAGTTTTTTCATTTTTTTTTATTACTTAAGTCTGAGTTATATATTTAATTCAAAAGTAAAGTTTTATCCATACAAAAGATTGATTTAAATCTTTAAAAATCAATAATGCTTTTTTGACTCACAATTTCTGTGCCTTTTTTGTTAAAAATTGATAAAATTTTAAGATTTACAAAATATCATTTAAATATTCTAAAATAATTTTAGTCGCATTTGGTGAATTTTGAACAAAATCTCCAGCTTTTTTTCCACTTTCTTTTCGGAAATTTTCATCATTAATCAAACGATTCATACTTGTATCAAATTCATGTTGATTCGCAATAGAAAATCCTCCGCCAATTTCAATCAAATCCACAGCTTCCTGAAATTTCTTGTATTTAGGACCAAAAACCACAGGATTTCCAAATGTTACCGCTTCCAACGTGTTATGAATCCCTGCACCAAAACCTCCGCCAATATAGGTAATATCTGCATAAGAATAGACTTTTGATAAAATACCAATTGTGTTGAGAATAAATATTTTCGAATCGATTAAATCTTGTTGCGAAGTTTTTTCTAAATCTGAAAATTTAACAGCTTTTTGATTGATTTTACTCAGAAAAGAATTAATTTCAGTATCATTCAAATTATGTGGCGCAAAAACAATTTTCCAATTATTATTTAATTTTTGGTTGATTAAATTCACAAATAATTCTTCATCTTTTGGCCAAGAACTTCCAACCACAATTAATTTCGAATTTTGTTTAAAATCATTCATAAAATCCAATTGATTATCTTGATGAATGATTTGTTTGACACGATCAAATCGCGTATCGCCTGCAATTGTATTTTGAGTGATATTGATTGAATCTAATAAATCTTTTGACTTTTGATTTTGAACAAAGAAATGATTGATTAAACTTAATTTTTTAGCAAACCAATTTTTTCCATTTTTCTTGAAAAAGTTTTGACTTTCTCTAAAAATAGATGAAACTACAATTGTAGGAATGTTTTGCTGATGTAATTCGGTAATCAAATTGAACCAATATTCGTATTTCACTAAAATCAAAATCTCTGGATGAAGTACTTTTATCAACTTTTCTGCATTCGATTTTGTATCCGAAGGCAAATAAAAAATAACATCTGCACCTTGATAATTCTTTCTAATTTCATAACCAGAAGGAGAGAAAAATGAAACAGCAATTTTATGTGTTGGATAGTTTTCTTTCAATGCTTCGATAACAGGTCTACCTTGCTCAAACTCGCCTAAAGATGAACAATGTATCCACAAAACTTTGTCGGTTTTAGAAATTTTAGAAGCTATTTTTTCTTCCCAATTTTTTCTTCCATCTACCCAAAGTTTTGCTTTTTCGTTAAAATTCGAAGCCAATTTTAGCGCCATTCCGTACGCCTTAATTGATGTGTTATAAAATCCTTGCACAATGTTGCAAAGTTAAAAATTTAGAATGAGCTTTTTTTGTACATTTGTTGTAATAATAACGACTTTTTAAAGTTGTAGATTTTGAAAGATTCATTAAGTTATGAAAAAAATACAAATGGTTGACTTACAAAGTCAATATCAAAAAATAAAAGGAGACGTTGATGCAGCAATTTTGAATGTTTTGGATTCGGCTGCTTTTATTAATGGACCAGAAGTAAAACAATTCGAAACTGAATTGCAAGATTACTTAAATGTAAAACACGTAATTCCTTGTGGGAACGGAACTGATGCGTTGCAAATTGCTTTGATGGCCTTAGGTTTAGAGCCAGGTGATGAAGTAATTACGGCAGATTTTACATTTGCTGCAACAGTAGAGGTTGTTGATTTATTGAAATTAAATTCGATTTTAGTTGACGTTGATTATGATACTTTTACAATTGATACAGAAAAATTAAAAGCGGCAATCACGCCAAAAACAAAAGCAATTATTCCAGTTCATTTATTTGGTCAATGTGCGAATATGGACGAGATTATGGCAATTGCAAAAGAACATAACTTATATGTTGTAGAAGATACTGCACAAGCTATTGGAGCGGATTACAAAGGTCGAAAAGCTGGAACAATTGGTCACATTGGTTGTACATCTTTCTTTCCTTCAAAAAACTTAGGTTGTTATGGTGATGGTGGAGCAATTTTTACAAATGATGATGATATTGCACATCGTTTACGTGGAATTGTAAATCACGGAATGTACAAACGTTACTACCACGATGAAGTTGGTGTTAACTCTCGTTTGGATTCTGTTCAAGCAGCAGTTTTACGTCGTAAATTACCTTTCTTAAATGATTATAACGCTGCTCGTAGCAAAGCTGCGGCTTATTATACAGAAGCTTTTAAAGATATTGATGCATTATTAACGCCTGTAAAAGGAGAAGACACAACTCACGTATTCCATCAATATACGTTACGTGTAACAAATGGTAAACGTAATGAATTACAAGCTTTCTTGACTGAAAAAGAAATTCCTGCGATGATTTATTATCCTGTTCCATTACGCAAACAAAAAGCGTATGATAACGGGCATTATAATGATGCAGATTTTCCAAATACAAACAAATTGGTAGAAGAAGTAATGTCTTTACCAATGCACACAGAGTTAGATGAGGAGCAATTGGCTTACATCACTTCTGTTGTTCGCGAATTTTTTGGAAAATAATTTATCCTAAAAATAATACGAAAAAGCTTCTGATTAGTTTCAGAAGCTTTTTTATTTTCCTAAATTTGATTTCACTATAAAAACTAAATATTAAAAATGAGTAAAATATTAGTAACTGGAGGTTTGGGTTATATTGGCTCGCACACAGTTGTAGCTTTACAAAATGCAGGTTATGAAGTTGTGATCATAGACGATTTATCGAACACAGAAATTGGTGTGTTGGATAAAATTACTTCTATTACAGGAACAAAACCAACTTATTTCGAGATTGATTTAAAAGATCAAGAAAAAGTAAACGAATTTTTCAAAACAAATAAAATAGATGGAATTATCAACTTCGCAGCGCATAAAGCAGTTGGAGAATCTGTTGAAAAACCGTTGATGTATTATCGAAATAATCTTTTAGGTTTAATTAATCTTTTGGATGCAATGAAAGATTTTGATGCTAATAATATTATTTTCAGTTCGTCTTGTACAGTTTACGGACAAGCGGATAAAATGCCTATTGATGAGCAAACTCCACTAAAAAAACCTGAATCTCCTTATGGAAAAACGAAACAAATGGGGGAAGAAATTTTAGAAGATTTCTCAGCAGCATTTGATAAAAATGTGATTTGTTTACGTTATTTCAATCCCGTAGGTGCACACCCAACAGCTAAAATTGGAGAATTACCAAAAGGAATTCCAAATAATCTAATTCCTTATGTTACACAAACTGCGGCTGGAATCAGAGAAACATTATCAGTTTGGGGAGATGATTATCCAACGCGTGATGGAACGGCAATTCGTGATTATATCGATGTAAATGATTTGGCTGATGCACACGTAAAAGCCGTAACTCGTTTGATCGAAAATAAAAATAAAGCAAAGCTAGAATTCTTTAATCTTGGAACTGGAACAGGATCTACGGTTTTAGAAGTTGTTCACGCATTTGAGGATGCCAATGATTTGAAATTGAAATACGAAATCAAAGAGCGTCGCGCAGGAGATATTATCGAAGCTTATGCAAATAACTCTTTAGCAGAAAAAGAATTGGGTTGGAAACCTGAAACAAAATTATCAGAAAGTATGCGTACAGCTTGGGAATGGCAAAAAAGTTTAGAAAAATAAAAGATGATTCAATTACCAACAGCGGGTTTATTAGTTATTAAAAATAATAAACTGCTTTTGACATTTAGCAAAAATAAAAAAGCGTGGTATTTACCAGGTGGAAAAATTGATAAAGGTGAAAATTCTGACACAGCTTTGGTAAGAGAAATAAAAGAAGAATTGAGTTTGGATTTAGTAAGAGAAGAGCTCAATTTTTATTGTCATATTACAGCTGAAGCATATGGAGAACAGAATCTTTTGATGGAACAAGATTGTTTTCTGTACGATTTGAACGAAGAAATAAAACCATCAAATGAAATTGAAGCTTACAACTATTTTACTTTTGAAGAATATTTACAAGAAGAAATTCAAGTAATTGGTGTAATTAAAGTTTTTGAAAAATTGACAGAAGATCATTTATTGAACTAAAATAATTTCAAAAATAGAAGGCAATCCGTAATCGAGATTGCCTTTTATTTTTTATTATTTAGTCTTTTTCAAGATGTATTTATCTTTCAAATTTCCTGTAATTTCTTTTCCTTGTTGATCCAAAACTTTCAATCTATTTTCTTCAACTTTCAACACTAATGGACTTACATTAGAATTTAAATGTAAAACATTTCCAGAAGCATCCCATTTATAAAATCCTTCGTCTTGATAAACTGTTTCTTTTCCTAAATATTCTTGTTCAATAAAAAAGTTACCATCTTTTTTCAATTCAACAATATATTTTATTCCCTCACAATCGGCGCAAGGTAAAATTCCTTCATATTTCCCAGCCCAATCCAACGAATTCATAGAATTGTGTTCTTTTTTTACAACTTCTGTAATTTCTTTAGAAGAATCTGTATTTTTTTGTTCTTGTTGAACACCTTTTGATTGACAAGAGAATATAATGAAAGATGCGAAAATACTCGCGAAAATAGATTTTTTCATAAATTAATTTTATGATATTTTTAACAACAAATTTGATACCAAATTACGACTATATTTTTCTAACTTTCAACTAAAATTTTATAAAATGTTTCGCTCAAAAAAAAATACAAACACCTCTTGGAGAAATGCTTGCAATAAAGTCGGAAAAAGGACTTTGTATGTTAGAGTTTTTTGATGGAAAATCGACCGAAAAACAACTCAAAGAAATAGAAAACTTGGGTGAAATTTTGGAAAAAGATGATGATATTTTGAATCGTCTAGAAAATGAATTGAACGATTATTTTAAAGGAAATTTAAAAGAATTTACCATTCCACTTGATTTGATTGGAACAGATTTCCAGAAAAAAGTTTGGAACGAATTAATCAAAATTCCATTTGGAGAAACAAGATCATACAAAGAACAATCGATAGCTGTTGGAGATTTATTAGCGATAAGAGCAGTTGCAAATGCAAACGGAAAAAACAAAATTGCAATCGTAGTGCCTTGTCATCGCGTAATTGGCTCAGATGGTTCGTTAACTGGATATGCAGGCGGAAAGAAACGTAAACAATTTTTGTTGGAATTAGAATCGCAACAATTAAACTTATTTTAATATGAAAGACAGCTTAATTACTTTCTTTCATATTGATTTAATAATTTTACTTTTTTAATAAAATGTATTTATCTGCTAATGGACCTTTGATATCTTCACCTTCTTGAGATAGGATAATTAGTTTATTTTCACCTACTTTATAAAAATGTCGATTTTTATCTTTTGTATCTAAATACAAAGAATTATTATCAGCAGTCCATTGGAAATGACCTTCATCTATTAATTTTTGGTTCCCTTTCATATATTCAGAAACTACTTTTATAGTTTCATCTTTATTTAAAGTTACAGTTGTTTTAATTCCAGGACAATCAGCACATGGTAAAATTCCATCATAAGTTCCTACCCAATCAATAGAAGTTTTCGCATTAGGCGTATCAATAATATTTGTATCTGATGAGTTTATTGGTTCTTTTTGAATAGTTGAATCTTTATGATCAGTTGTTGCTTCTTCAGTTTTTATAAGATCTTTATCTGTCTTTGTTTCGCAACTATAAATTATTGAGCTAAAAATAAGTGTTAGGATAATTGAGTTTTTCATTTGTTATTGATTTTAACTGATTAAAATCCAAATAATATTCCAAAAAATGTTAAAAACTATATTTTTATTTCATTTATTTAGGATGTAATAGCTTTCGAAAAAACTTTGTAAATTAGCCAATCAGAAAAGTAATGTATGAGTGTTGAGCTATTACCAGATGGAAGAGTAAAAAAACCTGAATGGTTGCGTGTAAAATTGCCTACGGGAAAAAAACATCGCGAATTAAGAGGTTTAGTTGATAAATATAAATTGAACACCATTTGCCAAAGTGGAAGTTGTCCTAATATGGGCGAATGTTGGGGTGAAGGAACTGCGACATTTATGATTTTGGGAAATGTGTGTACGCGTTCATGCGGTTTTTGTGGTGTAAAAACTGGTCGTCCAGAGCAAGTTGATTGGGCAGAACCAGAAAAAGTAGCGCGTTCTATCAAATTAATGCAAATAAAACATGCGGTTTTAACTTCTGTTGACCGTGATGATTTAAAAGATATGGGTTCTATTATTTGGGCAGAAACAATACACGCTGTTCGTAGAATTAGCCCAGGAACAACGATGGAAACTTTGATTCCAGATTTTCAAGGAATCGAAAAACACATCGATCGTATTGTAGAAGCTGCTCCAGAAGTACTTTCTCATAATATGGAAACGGTTCGTCGTTTAACGCGCGAAGTTCGTATTCAAGCAAAATATGATCGTTCGTTAGAAGTTTTACGTTATGCAAAAGAAGCAGGTCAACGTCGTACAAAGACTGGAATTATGCTTGGTTTAGGTGAGTTTGAAGACGAAGTTTTTGAAACAATTCAGGAAGTTGCTGATGCAAATGTAGATGTTATTACAATTGGTCAATATTTACAACCAACGAAAAAACATTTGCCTTTGAAAGAATTTATCACGCCAGAACAATTCAAAAAATACGAAGATTTCGCTCGTGGATTAGGATTCCGTCATGTAGAATCAGGACCTTTGGTTCGTTCTTCTTATCATGCAGAGAAACATATTTTATAATCAAATTAAATCATAATGTTGAAAAGAGTTACAATTAGTTGTAACTCTTTTTTCATATCAGTATATTT
>NZ_DDBA01000036.1:0-34848 GCF_002333005.1 Empedobacter sp. UBA2044 | reverse complement strand
AAATATACTGATATGAAAAAAATACTTGTTTTATTTTTACTTATTTCTTTTATTGTTAAAGCCCAAGTTTATGAAGTTTTAGTTGAAACAAAACACAAAATTGACTACACTGAAAAAGGTTTAGAATTTTTTAAAAATATTCAAGATCCTGAACAACGAAAATGGAATATTGAGCAAAATTCAAATCCACCAGCTTTAGATTTCAAAATTTATTCTTCGAAAACTGAACAAAACACATTCGAACAAGAAAAAATAAACAATGAACAAGAGTATAAAGGTTCAATTAAAAAATCTGTCCCAGGTTTAAGTTTTGGATACAGTTACACTTCTTTTTCTGAAAATGCAAATTATTTGCCAATTGATATTTATGGTAAAAAATATACTATAAAATCTGATTTAAAGAAGTTGGAATGGAACTTCACTTCTGAAACTAAAGATATATTAGGCTATAAGACGTATAAAGCAACAACAAAGTTCGATAAATTTGACTTAGAAATTTGGTTTACAAAAGATATTCCTTTCAATTTTATGCCAGCAAATATTCAACCTATTGATGGTTTTGTTTTGGAAATGAATTATTATATGGTGCATGAAGCAGGTAAGATAAATAATTTTGTTCGTGTACAATCTTTGAAAAAAATAGATAAATATAAATTCAAAAAAGCCTCTAATGCACCAATAATAACTGAAGAAGATAGTGAAAAATTATTCGAGGAAGCTAACAAAAAGCGCAACGAAATATATAATAACAATAATGGTGTAGATAAATCAAATTAACTATGAAAAAACTATTAACACTAATTATCATCATTATTATTTCAAGTTTTGCGCAAGCGCAGTTTTATGAAATAGATTTTGAATTACGGATAAAGCTTTAGAAAATTTGAAACAATATTATCCAGATCAAAAACAACGTGAAGAATTTTTAAAAACCACGAAAAAAATTCCTAATCAATTTTATAGTTTTAACTACAATCAAACAGAAAGTTAAACACAATACATTGATAAAGTAAATAATTCTCAACAAGAATCGCAAGGTTTTATAGGAATAGGATCTGAGATTGGAGAAAAACCAATTTTTAATTACAAGGAAAATTTATATTATAATGAAACAGATATGTTTACAGGAAATAAATTGCTTGTTTACGATTCTTTGCAAAACGTGGGTTTCGTAGAAACTGGAAAAACAAAAAACATTCTAGGTTTTGAAGTAAAAGAAGCGACAGCAAAATACTAAAACTATGATTTAATCGCTTGGTATACATCTCAAATTCCGTACGCATATTCGCCAGATAAACTTTATGGAACAAAAGGTTTGATTTTAGAATTGCATTATAAATATATGAGAGATGATATTGAAGTAATAATTTCTTGGAATGCAATCAAGAAAAAAGATTCAAAAAAAGCTCCTGTTTTCAAAATCAATAATCAATTAAAGAAAGTTTCTCAAGCAGAATTCCTTAAAATGATAGAAAATTCAAACCAAATTCAACGAGAATCCAGCAATCAAGGAGTTGAAAAATAATTATAAAAACACGAAACTTGCTTAACTTTAAGCAAGTTTTTTTATGTATGAAAATTAAAGCAACATTACTCACAATTGGTGATGAAATTCTTATCGGACAAATTGTGGATACAAATTCTGCATTTATCGCCAAACAATTGAATACGATTGGGATTGAAGTGGAAGAAATTATTTCTGTTCAAGACGAAATGAGTCATATTATTGAAGCTTTCGATCGAGGAATTTCTAAATCAGATATTGTAATTGTAACAGGAGGTTTAGGACCAACAAAAGATGATAAAACCAAAGCAGCTTTGTGTCAATTTTTGAATTGTGAATTAATTCAAGAACCTAAAATTTTAGAAAACATTGTTCAATTATTTCAATCAAGAGGTTACGTAAAAGAGTTAAATAGTTTGAATCAAGATCAATCATTAATTCCAGAAAAATCAACTTTTATTCAGAACAAATATGGAACAGCGCCTTGTCTTTGGACTACAATTAATGATAAAATTATCATCAATTTACCAGGTGTTCCTTTTGAAATGAAAGGTTTGATACGTGATGATATTATTCCGAGATTACAAAACCAATTTCAATCAGAAACTATTGTTCATCGTGATATTTTGATCAGTGGAATTCCTGAAAGTGATTTGGCTCTATTAGTTGAAGAATGGGAAAATAATTTGCCCGAATTTATTCATTTGGCATATTTACCAAACAGAACATCGATTGATTTACGATTCTCAGCTTTTGGAACGAATAAAGAGTTTTTACAAAATAAAATTCAACATCAGATTAATCAATTCAAATTAATTGCTGGTAATTATCTAATTTCAGAAAATTCTGGAAATGCGCAACAAGTTTTGGGTGATGTTTTAAAAGAAAAAGGATTGACAATTTCGACTGCCGAAAGTTGTACTGGAGGAAATATAGCAAGTTTAATCACATCTGTTTCGGGAAGTTCTGCTTATTATTTCGGAACTATTGTTTCATACGACACTTCGGTAAAAGTAAATTTGCTTAACGTAAATCAATCTGATATTGATGAATTTACAGTTGTTTCGGAAAAAGTTGCTGAACAAATGGCAAAAGGTGTTCGAAATCAATTAAAAA
This sequence comes from Empedobacter sp. UBA2044, assembly GCF_002333005.1. NCBI lineage: Bacteria > Pseudomonadati > Bacteroidota > Flavobacteriia > Flavobacteriales > Weeksellaceae > Empedobacter > Empedobacter sp. UBA2044. The sequence continues at coordinate 32,228 of NZ_DDBA01000036.1, read as the reverse complement.
CAGAAATTGGCATTTCTACAACTGGTGTTGCTGGTCCAAACAAAGGCGAAGACGGAAAAGAAGTTGGAACGGCTTGGATTTCGATCACAAATGGTCATACAACATTGAATAAAAAATATTTTTATCCCTATTTAGATCGAGAAGATTTCATCAAAATTGTTTCCAATAATGCACTTAATTTGGCAATTCAGTTTGTGAGAGAGGAGTGTTAATAGAATTAAAGGTATTTTCTAAAACATATTTAGTCTATTAAATTAATAGAGTTTATATTTGTCGTAAATTTTGTGTCAAATGTTAAAAAAGATTGCGAGCAATACATTATTTCGATTGCTTTTGGGTGTGATTGCCGGTTTGGTTTTAGGAAATTATCTGAACGAAAATACAATTCAAGTTGTTTTATCCTTAAAATATTTTACAGGGCAATTAATTTTCTTTTTGGTTCCTTTAATTGTAATTGGTTTTATCGTCTCTTCAATTACGAAATTAAGAGAAGGTACTGCTAAAATAGTAGGTTTTTCATTATTAATTTCATATTTATCTTCAATAGGAGCGGGGTTATTTTCGATAATTGCAGGTTATCAAATCATTCCAAACTTATCAATTCCAACTTCTGTTGATTCGTTGCGAGAAGTTCCAAAAATTTTATTTCAATTAGATATTCCGCCAATTTTTTCGGTAATGACAGCATTGGTTATTTCGTTGATGTTGGGAATGGGAATTTTGATTACAAAAGCGAAGGAATTAGAAAAGATTTTTGATCAATTCAAAGATATTGTGATTCTTTTGGTAAACAAAGTTTTGATCCCGATTTTACCTTTTTTCATTGCTGCGAATTTTGCAATTTTAAGCTACGAAGGTTCTATTGAAAAACAATTACCAGTTTTCTTGAAAGTAATTTTGATTGTTATTGTTGGTCATTTTATTTGGATGACATTAATGTATACAATCGCAGGATTTTATCATAAAACAAATCCATTCAAACTTTTAAAATATTATCCACCTGTTTATTTAACGGCAGTTGGAACAATGTCTTCGGCGGCGTCTTTGGGAGTTGCGGTAAAAGCGGTGAATGATAGTAAGGTAATTAAACCTACGATTTCTAATTTTACGATTCCATTTTTCTCGAATACACACTTATGTGGCTCGGTTTTGACGGAAGTTTTCTTTGTGATGACGGTTTCGCAAGTCTTATATGGTCATATTCCAGATGTTGGAACAATGGTAACTTTTGTCTTGCTTTTAGGCGTTTTTGCTGTTGGTGCACCTGGAGTTCCGGGCGGAACAGTTGTCGCTTCGTTAGGACTAATTTCAAATGTTTTAGGATTTGATGAAGCTGGAGTTGCTTTAATCTTGACTATTTTCGCATTACAGGATAGTTTTGGAACTGCGTGTAACATTACAACTGATGGTGCATTGAGCATGATTGTAGATAAATATGCTGAAGATAAATAATTTCAACTCATCTGTGAAAAATATAAAAAAAAATCACTTCATTTCGAAGTGATTTTTTTATGTTCTATTTTCTTCTTCCTCGATGAGGATTCTTTGGTTTCGTATCTTTTTTAGGTTTAAAACCAGTATTATTTTTCTTAAAATTATTATTGTTGCTATTCGCGTCAGGTAATTTATAAAACTCTTTTGGCGTTTTAATTACTGTCACATAATTACCAATTAATTTCTCAATATTTGCCAAATCTCCTCTTTCATCAGCAGCACATAAAGAAATTGCTTTTCCTTCTCGTCCTGCACGACCAGTACGTCCAATTCGATGTACATACGTTTCAGGAACATTCGATAATTCGTAATTGATCACATAAGGTAATTGATCAATATCGATTCCACGAGCAGCAATATCAGTCGCAATTAATACTTTTAATTTTTCTTCTTTGAAATCATTTAAAGCACGTTGTCTTGCATTTTGAGATTTATCACCATGAATTGCAGCAGCTGGAATTCCTGCTTTTTCCAAGTGTCTTACCAAACGATTTGCGCCGTGTTTTGTACGTGTAAAAATCAAAGTACGATCTTCAGGATGTTCGTTTAAAATGCTAACCAAAAGTTTTACTTTCATGTCTTTGTCAACATGATAAACAAATTGCTCAACCGTTTCGGCGGTTGAAGAAACAGGTGTTACGCTAACTTCTTTTGGACGACGAAGAACTGAATGAGAGAATTTTCGAATGTTTTTTGGCATTGTTGCCGAAAAGAAAAGTGATTGTCTTTCTTTTGGAATGATTTCTAAAATCTTTTTGATTTCATGAACAAATCCCATATCCAACATACGATCGGCTTCATCTAAAACAAAAATCTCTATTTGATTAATTTTTAAATGTCCTTGTCCAATCAAATCTAACAAACGACCAGGCGTTGCAATTAAAATATCAACACCATTTTTGATGGCTCCAATTTGTGGATTTTGATTAACACCTCCAAAAATAGCCAAATGTTTTAACGGTAAATTTTTACCATATAATTTAAAACTTTCGTTGATTTGAATGGCTAATTCACGCGTTGGCGTTAAAATTAATGTTCTAATTTTTCTTCCTTTGCTCGGAGAATTTGTTAAGTTTTGTAGAATAGGAATTGCAAAAGATGCCGTTTTTCCTGTTCCTGTTTGTGCGCAACCAATAATATCATTTCCTTCTAAAACTAAAGGAATAGATTGCTCTTGAATTTCGGTTGGTTCTGTATATCCAGCTTCTTCAATTGCTTTTAAAATTGGTTCAATTATATTTAATTCTGAAAAATTCATTGATTAAAATCGTGTAAGTTTATATATAGAAATAGACAAGCACTTCCGTAGAAGTGCTTTATAATTAAAAATAAATCTATTCCATTTCTTTTGCGTTGCGATCAATTTTTTCATCAGGTTCTGTTGCATGAACAGAGTTTACTGAATAATTTCTCCAACGTTCTAAAATATCTATCATATCAGCAGGCATCGGAGATTCGAAATACATACGTTCTCCTGTTGTAGGATGATCAAATCCTAATGTGCGTGCGTGTAAAGCTTGGCGAGGACAAGCAGCGAAACAATTGTCAACAAACTGTTTGTATTTGTTGAATGTTGTTCCTTTCAAAATGCGATCTCCACCATAACGAGCATCATTGAATAATGGATGACCCAAATGTTTGAAATGAGCACGAATTTGATGTGTACGACCTGTTTCTAATTTACATTCGACCAATGTAACGTAAGAAAAATTCTCCATTACTTTATAATGTGTCACAGCATGTTTACCTTGATCTCCTTCAGGAAAAACTGCCATTTGCATACGATCTTTTAAGTGTCGACCAATATGTCCTGTAATTGTTCCTTCTTGTTCTGCCAAAACTCCCCAAACCAAAGCATTGTATAAACGGTCTGTTGTGTGAGCTGCAAATTGTTCTGCTAAACTTGTCATTGCAACTTCTGTTTTCGCAATAACCAAAAGTCCGCTTGTGTCTTTATCTATACGATGTACCAAACCAGGACGCTCCATTTGATCTGACATTGATGGTAAATTATCAAAATGAAACTTTAGGGCATTTACCAAAGTTCCTGTGTAATTTCCATGTCCAGGATGTACAACCATTCCAGGTTCTTTATCAATTACGACAACTTGATCGTCTTCGTAAATAATTTTGATCGGAATATCTTCTGCTATAACTTCATTTTCGCGTGGAGGAGTTTCTAACATAATCTGTATAAAATCTCCAGGCTTTACTTTGTAATTCGATTTTACAGATTCATTGTTAACTAAAATGTTTCCGTTATCAGCTGCTTGTTGAATTTTATTTCTTGTTGCGTTCTCAATTCTAACCATTAAGAACTTATCTATACGCAATAACGATTGACCTTTGTCAACCGTTATTGAAAAATGCTCGTATAATTTATTGTCGTTTTCCTCTTGTAAGAAATCTTCTAAATCTTCTGTCATTTATTCTCTTTCTATTCTATAATAATCTCTTCCGGAGCTTTAGGCGCTTCTGTAGGCTTTTGTTGCTCTGTAGGCTGATTATTTTGTTGTTGCTGTTGTTGCATATCTTTGATCTGCTGTTCAGCTTTTTGTGTTATAATATCTCTGTATTGAGTACCGCTAATAGTATCTTCGCCAAAATTTTTGTACTGAATATCCAATTCTTTTAACTGCGTTCTAATTTTTTCTCGAGGTTCTGTTGATAACCAAATATCAATTGGTTGACCTTGATCGTAAGTATCCGTAGCAAATGGGAATTGATAAACTACTCTTGCGTTGATTGTATCATGAGAAGCTCCAATAAATTTTATTTGACCAATCTCGAAGAAATTATCTTTGATTGATTTTTTAGCTTCTGTCAATGTTAGATTAACCAAATTAGGCATTCTAACTCCTGATAGCATCCCGCGTCCTAACACCAAATCAACTGTCGCAAAACGAGGTAATTGTTCGCCTGCTTTTACAATTTTTCCGTTGTATAATATTTTAAGAACGGCATCTTTTGCTAAATCTGGTTCGTAAATTATTTTTCCAATTTTAAGACCAGAAATTTCTAATTGTGTAAACGCCAAACGTTTTGATTTTCCAATTAAATCTGGTAATTCAACTGGACGATAAGTTTTCGGATTTGACTTAATAAAGATACGACGACCTTCTTTTACACGCGATTCTGCTGCAGGATAAAAATCCATAATAGCAAAAGGTTTCGTATTTGGATCAAAACGAGAACTATCTACTTCGTATGTCAAACCAAGTTCTTCTAACTTAGCTGTAGCATCAGTAATATTCATTTTAGATAAATCCGGAACTTCAACAAATTCATTGTGATTTGTATACGAATCTAACCAAATGTTAAAAATAAAATGGTAAAGCCCAAATGATAGCGCTATTACAATAGCTACATTCAGCAAAACTTGAATGATTGATTTTACTCCTTTCATTGAAATGATAAATTGTCGCACAAATATAGTTTAAAAATAATATTTATGATTGATGTCAAAGTTCTATATTTGAATAAATTTTAAATTAAACATGTTAAGAGTAGCAGTTGTAGCAGGTGGATATACGGATGAAAGCGTGATTTCGTTGAAAAGTTGCGAGTTAATTTACTCAAGTCTAAATCCAGAAAAGTACGACAGAACAAGGGTTCGAATCTTAAAAGAAGGTTGGTTTGCCGAAATTGATGGCGAAAAATATCCAATCAATAAAGGTGATTTCTCATTTGAAAAAAATGGAGAAAAAATTACGTTTGATGTCGTCTTTAATACAATTCATGGTACACCAGGAGAAGATGGTTATTTGCAAGCGTATTTTGAAATGATTGGTTTACCATATAATGGATGCCCTTTTTATCAATCTGCCTTAACATTTAATAAAAAAGATTGTATAGCAGTATTGAGTAAATATGGAATTCCGCATGCGAAATCAATTTATATTAATCAAGGAGATCAATATTCTGCAAAAGAAATTATTGATCAAGTTGGTTTACCTTGTTTCGTAAAACCAAATCGTTCAGGATCTAGTTTAGGAATTTCGAAAGTTCATAAAGAAGAAGAATTTGAGGCAGCAATGCAAAAAGCTTTTCTTGAAGATAAAGAAGTTTTGATCGAATCTTTCTTAGATGGAACTGAGGTATCGGTCGGAGTTTTAAATTACAAAGGAGAAACAATGGTGTTGGGAATTACAGAAATTGTTTCGCACACAGAATTTTTTGATTATGATGCAAAATATAATGGTTTGTCTGACGAAATTACGCCAGCTCGTTTAACACCAGAAGTTGAAGCAAGAGTAAGAGAAATTGCGGCTAAAGCATATAAATGTATTAATATGTCTGGTTTTTCGCGTTCAGAATATATTATTGTAAACGGAGAGCCGCATTTTATTGAAATGAATACGTTGCCAGGTTTTTCTCCTGCAAGTATTTTTCCTCAGCAAGCTGCTCATGCAGGAATTGCTTTGGAAGATTTGATGGATAGTGAAATAGAATTTGCTTTAAATAGACCTTCAGCATGGATAGAATAGCCGTTTTTCCTGGATCTTTTGATCCAATTACTTTAGGGCATTTAGATATTATAGAGCGTGCAGTTCCTTTATTTGACAAGATTATTGTTGCAATTGGAACAAATTCATCGAAGAATTATATGTTCTCTTTGGAGCAAAGAATTAAGTTTATTGAAGATTCGGTTGCGAAATTCGAAAATGTAGAAGTAATGGCTTACAAAGGTCTGACTGTCGATTTTTGTGATGAAGTAAATGCACAATTTATTTTACGTGGACTTCGTAATCCAGCCGATTTCGAATTTGAGAAAGCGATTGCGCACACAAACCGAGCAATTACAAATCATAATATCGAAACAATCTTTTTATTGACATCTTCTGGGAAAGCTTACATCAGTTCAAGTATTGTTCGTGATGTCATGCGAAACGGGGGAAAATATGAGATATTAGTTCCAGATGTTGTGAGGATTTAGAATAACGTTATATAATATTATATATAAAACGAGAGCATTATATAATGCTCTCATTTTTATTTTCTATAAATCTAAGCTTAATTGATCTGGTAATAACTTAAATGTCATCCTATGATAAGGAGTAGCTCCAAATTCTTTTATTGCTAATCGATGAGCTTTTGTCGGGTAACCTTTGTTTTTTTTCCAATCGTACATTGGAAATTCTTCATGGATTTTTTCCATATATTCATCACGATACGTTTTTGCTAAAATAGATGCTGCCGCAATATTCATATATTTTGAATCACCTTTTATAATACATTTGTGTGGGACATCATGATATTTATTAAAACGATTTCCATCAACAACAATCAAATCTTTCGGACAATCTAATTGATCTATTGCTCTATGCATGGCCAAAAAACTAGCGTTTAAGATGTTTATTTCGTCAATTTCATTTGGCCAAACAATTCCAATTGCCCAATATTTAGCATTTTCTTCTATAAATGTTCTCAACGAATTTCTTTTCTTTTCAGATAATTGTTTTGAATCATTAATAATTTCATTTTCAAAATCATTTCCCAAAATAACGGCTGCTGCTACGACAGGACCACTTAAACATCCTCTTCCTGCTTCATCGCAACCTATTTCATATTCGTGATTTGATAAAACTTTGTACAATTTTTTATATTTTTAACAAAGTTATCAAAATTTAGCATAAAAAAGTTTTGTAAATGTTAGAGAAATCTTAAGTTTATGAAAGTTTTAAAAATGTTTTAACAGATGAGGAGAAATTTAAAAAACTTGTTTGTATTAGGAGGTCTTCTTTTAGGAACTTCATTATATGCGCAAGAAAAGACTGTTACAGGAACTGTAACAGACTCTGATGGACTTCCAGTAGCTGATGCTGTTGTAAAAACAACATCAGGAAAAGAAGCTTACACTGACGAAAATGGTGTGTTTAGTATTGAAGCTAAACAAGGAGATTTAGTAACAGTAGAAGCAATGGGATTACCAACTCAAACTTTTTCAGTTGGTGCTGGTTCAGAATATAAAGTAACTCTTAAAGCTTCTGATACAGTAGAGTTAGAAGGGGCTGTAGTAACCGCATTAGGTATTACACGTGAAAAAAAATCATTAGGATATGCTTCGCAAGAAGTTAAAGGAGATGTGATTTCTGCTGCAAGAGGGAGCAACCCTTTAAATTCCTTATCAGGAAATGTTGCAGGTTTGTCAATCTCTAACAACTCTGGTAACTTAGGAGGGTCTACTCGTATTGTTCTTAGAGGGTTACGTTCTATTACTGGAGAAAATAGACCATTGATAGTTATCGATGGTATACCAATGAGTAACAACAACGTTAATGGTTCTGGTGCTTCAAGTGGTAGTGGAGGTCGCGATTATGGAGATGGGGCTTTTGATATGAACCCTGATGATGTTGAATCAATCAACGTATTGAAAGGTGGTCCAGCATCTGCTTTATATGGGTCTCGTGGTGCTAATGGTGTAATTATGATTACGACTAAAAAAGGTAAAAAAGGTCGTGATGAAATAACTATTAACACGGGGGTTTCATTTGATCAAGTAGCAATTAGTCCTAAGCTTCAAAAATCTTATGGAGGTGGATCTAAGGATACGTTTAGTACAATTACAGTAGATGGAAAACAATACAATATTGTAGAGTATCAAATGGATGAATCTTGGGGACCAAAATACAATGGTCAAATGGTATTACATTGGAATGCCTTTAACCCAGAAGATCCAACAAATTATATGGTTGCCAGAGAATGGAAATCACCGGAACATGATGTAGATTCTTTCTATAATACAGGAATTACATATACTAATTCGGCAGCATTCTCTAAATCTTATGAGAATACAAATGCTAAATTGGCAATATCAAATGTAAATCAATCAGGTATTATTCCTAATTCTACATTAAAGAGAACAACTGTTAATGTAGGTATTGACAATAAATTTGGAGAGAAATTTCAAGTTTCTGGAGATATGAACTATGTAAGAACTGATGGATTTAATCGTCCTGAGTTTGGATATGGAGATAATTCAGTTATTCAGAAGTTCTATCAATGGGGACAACGTTCGTTAGATTTTGCTGCTTTAAAAAATTATAAAAACAGTAAAGGAGAACAATTATCTTGGAACAGAACTGCTTGGAATAATGCCACACCATTATATTCTGATAACCCATATTGGATTATTAATGAGAATACTTCTGACGATAGACGTGATCGTTTTTATGGAAACGTAAAATTAAGATATGACATCTTACCAGGGTTGTATGCAACTGGAGCTGTTTATGGAGATCATTATAACTTACAAATTCAAGAAAGAGTTGCAGTAGGATCTCAAGCGACATCAGGATATAGTTTATATACTCGTCAATTTACAGAGATGAACTACGAAGGGCGTTTAAACTATGAAAAGAAATGGACTGATTTTAGTGTGAATGCTTTCGCAGGGGTTAATAGACGTCATGAGACAAGATCTAATGTAAATGCAGCTACTTCAGGAGGATTAGTTGTTCCAAATTTATATTCGTTGTCTAACTCAATGGCATCACCAACTGTATCTAATTATAGATCTAAGAAAAGAGTAAATTCTGTATTTGCAGGTGCTTCTTTTGGATTCTATGATATATTCTATTTAGATGTAACAGCTCGTAATGACTGGTCATCTACTTTACCAGAAGCAAATAACTCGTATTTTTATCCTTCAGTATCTGGAGCGTTTGTTTTCTCAAACTTGATTAAACAAGATTGGTTAACATTTGGTAAAATTCGTGGAGGTTGGTCTCGTGTAGCAAATGATACAGATCCTTTCAATTTAATTGATACATATGCTAATTCTACGTTTACAGGAACTACAAATTTAGGAGATCCTTATTATTTATTACCATTAGCTAAAGCAAATAAAAATTTGAAACCTGAGATGGTAGATTCTTGGGAGGTTGGTTTAGAAATGCAATTCTTTAAAAATCGTTTCGGATTTGATGTTACTTATTATCAACAAAAAACAAACGACTTAATTGTACAAAATACAACTCCTGCTGAAACTGGGTTTACTGCTAAATGGTATAATGCTGGGGTAATGGAAAATAAAGGTATTGAAGCAATGGTGAAGATTACACCAATCCAAACTGAAGAATTTTCTTGGGATTTTGCATGGAACTTTGCAAAAAATGATAACAAAATTGTAGAATTATACGGAGACTTACAATCTATTACATTAGCTCAAGCACCATTTAAAGCTGGGGTTTATGCAATGTTAGGTTCTAAATATGGTCAAATCCGTGGAACTGACTTTATTTATGATGATCAAGGTAATAAAGTAGTTGGGGCTAACGGATTGTATTTATCTTCTGGCGTTAAGAATTTAGGTTCTGTTTTACCTGACTATAACATGGGATTCCGTAACACATTTACTTACAAAGGTGTTTCTTTATCTGCGTTAGTAGATGTGCAAAAAGGAGGTAAATACTTTGCTTTAACAAATATGTGGGGTATGTACTCAGGTATGTTAGAAGAAACAGCAGCAAATGGAGTGCGTGAAAACGGTGTAATTTCTCAGGGTGTTACTGGTTCAGTAAAATCAAATGGAGATGGAACTTATACAGTAACAAATACAGCAGAAAATACAAAAGTTGTTGATGCATCTTCATATTTTGGAAATTATTATTCAGGACCAACATCTCAAAACGTATTTGATTCTGATTACATCAAATTAAGAGAGGTTACTTTATCATATACTTTCCCTAAAAAATGGGCTGGACCATTTTCTAATGTAGTTGTATCTGCATTTGGAAGAAATCTAGCTACATGGGGGTTAGATAATAAGAATTTTGATCCAGAAGTTGCTACAGGAGGTTCAGGAAATGTACAAGGATTAGAAGGAGGGTCTTTACCTTCAACAAGATCTTTTGGTATGAATCTTAAATTACAATTTTAATTTAGAAAAAGAGTTATGAAAAAGAATATCGGAAAATATTTATTAATGGCTACTTTATTAGGTTCTACTGCAATGTTCACTTCTTGTGATAATGGATTAGCAGAGCTTAATGAAAATCCGAATAGCCCTGAAATTGTACCTACATATACTATTTTTAATGGAGCTACAAGATATTTAATGTCAACAGCAAGAGATGGTTGGTGGTCTGCACGTATGTCAATGCCTTGGATGCAGTATACAGCACAAATTAACTATACTGAAGAAGATAAGTATCAATATCGTGATACTCAAACTTCAGGAGGTTGGAATGCTTTATATAGATCAGCATCTAACTTTAAAGATATTATTGATAAATGTACAAATCCAGAGACTGCAGCTCAAATGGGACAGTATGGTGATTTAGATAATCAAATTGCTATCTCAAGAATAATGTTAGCATATACATTTGATCAATTAGTGTCAAGTTTTGGTGATGTACCATATTGGTCTCACGGGAATAAAAATGCAGATTTCCAAGCTTTACAAATTGATGATTACGCTGCACCTAAATATGTTTCTCAACAAGTTATTTATGAAGATTTGTTAAAAGAATTAAAAGAGGCATCAGAGCAATTGGATGTGAATGCGTCTGGTTTTTCTAGTGGGGATAATATCTATGGAGGAGATGTTGCTAAATGGAAAAAATTTGCAAACTCTTTGCGTTTAAGAATTGCTAACCGTGTAAAAGCTAAATTGCCTTCAGCAAACGCTCATATCACAGATGCAATTGCAAAAGGAGTATTTACATCGAATGATGATAATGCAGCTCAAAACTTTGGTAGTTCTGCTGCAGAAGGATCTCCATTTTGGGCAACTTTCTTTACAGGAAGTATGCGTACAGATTTTGCGACGAATAAACAGTTTATTAACTTGTTAAAAGGTCAATCAACAAAAAACTTTGGAGTGGATCCTCGTTTACAAGTTTATGCAGCACCTATTGGTCTTAAAAAGTCTCAAGTATATCCAGCATCATATTCTGATACTGATGATCTAACAAAATATCAAGGTATGCCTTATGGTCTTCCAGATACAATGTTATCACTAAATAATGAAACAGCTAAACTTTCATTTACTTCTAAGTATGTAATGACGCCTACTTTTGCTGAAGTATTAATGGAATATGCTGAAGTAGAGTTTATCTTATCAGAAATTAATGGATGGGATGCAACTCATTATAAAGCAGGTGTACAAGCCTCTATGGATAAATGGGGTGTTGATGCAACTAAAGCTACAGCTTATGTAAATGCATTACCAGCTGCAAATCAAGAAAACGTTATTACGCAGAAATATATTGCATTATACATGCAAGGAGCTGAAGCTTGGAATGAATACCGTAGAACAGGTTATCCAAATGGAGGAATTTTATTATTACCAGGTCAAACAGCAAAAGATAATAATGGAGCTACTTATACATTTACTCCATTAATGTCAGGTAATGTTGTTGCTAAAGACTTGCCAGCACGTGTACGTTATCCAATTACACAACCATCGTTAAATGGAGCGAATTATAAAGATGCTTCATCTAAATTAAGCAATGGTGATGAAATTGATTCTAAATTATTTTTTGCTAAATAATAGTATCACATTTTTCTTAATACTTTACAGCTACTTCTACTGAAGTAGCTGTTTTTTTATGAAAAAAAAATCGTAATTTCACTAGAAGATAATGTTTATGAAAGGTATAAGGTTTGTTTTTTTTATAAGTTGTTTTAATATACTATGTACTGTTTTAGGTCAATCGACTATAAGAAAGGTAGAAATTAATAAATGTTTAGGTTATAATTTTAATAATGATTTAATCATAGAAACACCTACAGATCTAGATGAAATTCAAGCGGAATTTTATAGACAAAACCCAACTTTAGATCCTATAAAATATACACACAACGGGCGTGTTTATAAAAATTCTAATTTTACAATAGAATATCCTAGAGTGAAAAGGATTTTTACAATAGATGATGGAGATAAAGAAAGGAAGATATTTTATTTTAAATTTATAGAGAATACGTTACATAATCCGATAGAAACTTTTCCAGTTCAAGTCATTTACAATAGGAATAGAACCCCACCTGGATTAAACGGCGAATCTATTTTTGGTTGTATAGAAGCAAATTATGAAAAGTATGATTTAACCAAAATTTCTTTAATTGAAGCATTTATAAATGTACCTACAGATGAACGAATTTTAGTATTTAGTCTTTATAAAACTCAACTGGATATGACTTTGGATAAGAATCTAATCCAAGAATCTGATTGGAGAAATTATCTGATTCATCCAACAGAGGAGCATAAAGTTTATTTGAAAATATCGTTTAAAGATTTTTCAAAGCAATGTGTATCGTATTCTGTAATAGAGCTAAAATTAAAAGATTATTCCACTCAAATGGATAAAACTGAATTTGAGTTTTGTGGAACTCCTTTTGTGGTTAATGGTCCAGATAATCAATCTAATTACGAATGGTATTTTAATGGAGATTTAAAATCAACTAAAAAAGAAGTGAAAGTTGATGCCTTGGGAGAGTGGATTGTCTATTTTGATAATGATTTGGGTTGTAAATCAAGTCTCAAAATTAATGTGATTCCGGAGAAAGAAAGATCGCGTATAGAAAAAGTAACTGCAACTTCTAATAGTATTACGATAATTCCTTTTCCAAATGCTAATATTGATAGTTATTCTTTAGATGGCATTACTTTTCAGAATAGTGGTACATTTTTCAATCAAACAGCAGATTTAATTAGTATTTGGTATAAAACTAAATTAGGTTGTGTTTTTGGACCTATACCTTTTGATATTGCAAACGGCTTCAATTTTTTATCACCAAATGGTGATGGAATTAATGACACTTGGAGTTTGAGAAATAAAGATTTTTATAAAAATGCTAAAATTCAGATTTTTGATAGATATGGTAAAATAGTTGCGAATGGAATCGTAAATGATATTTTGCCTTGGAACGGTAAACATAATAATTTTGTATTGCCAACAGGGACTTATTGGTTTATAATAAAAGATGATAAAGAGACACTTAAAACAGGATATATCGTTTTAAAAACAAAATAGCAAGCCAATTAGCTTGCTATTTTGTTTAATATATTGATAATTCTTAATTCGAATAATTAGGAGCTTCTTTTGTAATCACAACATCATGCGGATGAGATTCATTTAAACCTGCACCTGTGATACGAACAAATTTTCCGTTTTCAATTAAATCTTGAATAGTTGGAGTTCCACAGTATCCCATTCCAGCTCGCAAACCACCACATAGTTGGTAAACAACTTCTGCAATAGAACCTTTGTGAGGAACACGACCTTCAATACCTTCTGGAACTAATTTCTTCGCATCGGCTTGGAAATAACGATCTTTAGAACCACGTTTCATTGCAGCTAAAGAACCCATTCCTTGGTAGGCTTTGAATTTACGTCCTTGGAAAATAATTTCTTCTCCTGGTGCTTCATCCGTTCCTGCGAATAGACTTCCTAACATCACCACGTTTGCACCAGCAGCAACTGCTTTTACAATATCACCTGATAATTTGATTCCACCATCTCCAATAATTGATACATTTCTTGTTTTTGCATAAGAATGTACATCATGAATAGCAGAAAGTTGAGGTACTCCAACACCAGCTACAACACGAGTTGTACAAATAGAACCAGGTCCAACACCAACTTTTAAAGCATTTGCACCAGCATCTATTAATGCTTTTGCAGCTTCGGCAGTTACAATGTTTCCACCTACGATATCTAATCCAGGAAAAGCATTTCTTACTTCAGCGACTTTACTAATTACACCTGCAGAATGTCCATGTGCAGAATCTAAAGCAACGATATCAACACCTTTATTAACCAAGGCTTGAACACGCTCTAACGTATCATTTCCAACACCAACTCCAGCTCCAACACGTAAACGACCTTTAGAGTCTTTACATGCATTTGGAAATTCTGTTAAATTGTCAATGTCTTTAATCGTAATTAACCCGATTAATTTATTGTTTTCGTCAACGATTGGTAATTTTTCGATGCGGTAACGAGAAAGAATTTCTTTCGCTTTTTTAAGATCAGTATCAATATCAGATGTAACGATATTTTCTTTTGTCATGACATCTTCGACCAATTGATCAAAGTTTTCTTGGTAACGAATATCACGGTTTGTTATAATACCAACCAATGTTCTATCATCTTCCACAACTGGTAATCCAGAGATTTTATATTTCTCCATTAAATGAACAGCATCTTGTAATGTGTGGTGACGCGATAATGTGATTGGGTCAGAAATCATACCGTTTTCTGAACGTTTTACCATATCAATTTCGTTCGATTGTTCTTCGATAGACATATTTTTATGCACGAAAGATAAACCTCCTTCACGCGCTAATGCAATTGCTAATCTTGCTTCGGATACAGTATCCATCGCAGCAGAAACTATCGGAATGTTAAGTGTGATATTGTCTGTGAATCTTGTTTGTAGAGATACTTGGTTCGGTAATATCTCTGAGTAGGCTGGCACTAATAACACATCGTCAAAAGTGAAGCCCGTTTGTAGAATTTTGTCTGTTAAAGGCATTGCTTTTTGCATTGCAAATTTAGATGAAAAAAGTTTAGAATCAAAACTATTTGATAAAATGTATCTTTATTTTGTAGGATTTGATGTTTTGTTAATATGTAAATGAATCGATTAGAAACTTTAAAATTAATTTTAAAATATTCGATAAATCTATATTGTTTAGATGAGATTCTAATCAGAATTTAATCATTTCAATCCTAAGCTATATCAATTTTTTATCTTATTTTCGCAAGATAGTTTATTAAAACAAAATGGATATAAATTTCAAAAAGTGGAACAACATCTTGGGTGTTGCGATGTTCTTGATAGCGACAATATTGTATTTGGCGTCGATGGAGCGTTACCTGAGTTTGTGGGATTGTGGTGAGTACATTGTATCATCAGCAAAATTGGGAATTACGCATGCACCAGGGGCAGCTTTGTTCCAAATAATGGGAGCAGTTTGGTCTGGTTTAGCTTTTGGTGACGGAAGCAAATACGCCATATTAATCAACAGTACATCTGCCTTGTATAGTGCAGGAACAATTATGTTTTTGTTTTGGACAATTACATATTTTGCTCGAAAAATGTTTGCAAAAACGCAAGAACCAATGAATGTTGATGCGATTGAACTAAATGCTTCTCAAAAAATTATAACATTAGGAAGTGGATTAGTTGGAGCTGCAATTTTTATGTTTAGCGACACATTCTGGTTTTCTGCGGTAGAAGGAGAAGTTTATGCAATGGCATCTTTCTTTACTGCGCTATTATTTTGGCTGATTACAAGATGGGATCAAGTAGCAGATACACCTAGAGGAAACAAATGGTTAGTAATTATTTCGTTGGTAATTGGTTTATCGATTGGTGTTCACTTAATGGCAATGCTAGCAATTCCAGCAGTTTGTTTTGTATATTATGCTCGAAAATATAGATTTACAATCAAAAGTTTCTTAATCACAAATGTAATTACGTTGATTATCTTAGCTTTTGTATTCAAAATAATTTTCCCAGTTGTGATGACATTCTTTGGAAGAACAGAGATTTATGTAGTAAATAATTTGGGAATGCCTTTTAATTCAGGAACAATTATCGCCACTATTATTTTAATTGCAGTTTTCTATTTTGCGATTAAATTAACTCAGAAATATGGTTCAGCATTATTGAATACAATTTCGTGGTGTGTGATTTTTATGTTGATTGGTTTCTCATGTTGGTTAGTTATTCCGATTCGTGCAAACGCAAATCCTCACATGAATTTGAATGATCCTGATACAGCTTTGGGTGTTTTAGATTATTTTAATCGTGAACAATATGGTTCTTGGCCTGTGATGTACGGACCAGTTTTTACGGCTCATATTGCAAGTGACGGAATCAAGCGTGATACTAACGGAGCACCAGAAAGTACAGTTCGTAGTTCTGAATATATTAAGGATAAACGTACAGGAAAATATTTGAAAGTTTCGGATCGTTTAGATTATACATATGAAGATAAATATGTGAAGTTTTTCCCTAAAATGTTCAGTCCAGACCCAGGTGTGATGGAGAATTATGCGGCAGTTTATGCTTTTCCAAAATTCTCTTTGAATGCACAATATGCGGGTGATAAAGAAGCGCAACAAATGTACGCGCAATTGGTTGAGAAACGTCAAAACAGACAATTAAAAGTTGCAGAACTTAAGAAATATGGTGAGATTTTAGATATCGAACCACCTACATTTGGTGAACAATTTAATTACTTTATTGATTACCAAATCAACTATATGTTTATCCGTTACTTTATGTGGAATTTCTCTGGTCGCCAAAACGATTTAGAAGGTAATTTCGAGATTACAAAAGGTAATTGGATTTCAGGAATTCCATTTATTGATAATCCACGTTTAGGAGATCAATCAAAATTACCAGATGAATATAGAAATGATGGAACAAATGTATATTTCATGTTACCATTATTCTTAGGTTTAATCGGGTTATTTACACAATTAAACAGAAATTTTGTTAACTGGTGGTCATTGTTGTCATTGTTTATTTTAACAAGTGTCGGAATCATCTTTTACACATCTGTAAAACCTTTCGAGCCTCGTGAACGTGATTATGCATTGGTAAGTTGTTTTTATGCATTTGCGATTTGGGCAGGATTGGGTGTACAAGGAGTTTATTTATTACTTCAGAAATTGATGAAGCAAGAATTGAAACCATCTTTAGCAATTGGAACGACAGTTATTTTAGCTGGTATTCCAATTTTAATGGGAGCTCAAAACTGGGATGATCACGATCGTTCAGAGCGTTCTGTAGCTTATTCTTTAGCTTACAATTATCTGAATCCGCTCGATAAAAACGCTATTCTTTTTGTCTATGGAGACAATGATACTTATCCACTTTGGGGATTACAAGAAACCGAAAATTTCCGTGATGATGTAAAAATTGCGAATTTAACGTTGGCTGCTTCTCCATGGAATTTAGAACAATTGTTACGTAGAACGTACAATGCAGCGCCTCTTCCAAGTGATTTGAAACCGAAAGATTATCAATCTGGAACTAACGATCAAATTTTTGTGGTTGGAGGTTCAATTAAAAATATTTTTGATCAAATAAATGGTTTCATCAAACCAGGATCTAATCAAACATTAGAAACGTTAAGTCAAATGCCAATCGAGCAAGTTGCTCAATATTTATCTGATCCTGAAATTGATCCAAACCAAGTGATGTCAGTTTATAAAAGTTTAAAACCTTTACAAAAATATTTAACGACAGATAGTATGACCGCTAAAGAAGCGATGGATTTTATTTTAGATAATAAATCACCAGAAAAACAAGCTTTAGCAGATTATTTTGGTTATTCAATTGGACAAGCAAATTATTTACCTGTTTCTAAAATTGTAGTTCCTGTAAATAAAGCAAACGCTCTAAAATACGGAATTGTAAGTGCAAAAGATGCCGATAAAATGGTTGATTCAATCACAATTAATATCAAAGCATCAAGTTTGTTCAAAAACAATTTATTGTTGTTGTCAATGATGGCGAAATACAATTGGGATCGTCCTATTTACTTTAGTGGTGGAGGAATTTCTGATCCAGAAAATACATTCTACATGAATGATTATTTATTGAATGCTGGAATGAGTTATAAATTAGTTCCGATTTATACCCCTTTTGGTAAAGGAGGAATTATTGGAGCTTCTGATAATGATATGTTGTTAAGAACATTCAATTCTTACAAATGGTCTGGATACAATAATCCTGATGCTTCATTTAGTTTGACAGAGCGTAACTACACATCTTCTTATAGAAATACTGCAGTTCGTTTAGCAGATGATTTATTGAATGCTGGACGCAAAAAAGAAGCGATTACAGTTTTAGATAAAGTAATGCTAGAAATTCCTGCTTTAGCGAAATACGATATTGGTTATGGAGTAAGTAGAATTGCTGGGATTTATTTGAAAGCTGGTGAGGATAAAAAAGCGCAAGAATTGTTTGCTCATGTTCGTAAAGAGGCAAATGCGAAAATAGCTTTCTTTGAGTCGTTGCCTTCAGGGAAAGGATATTCAATTGGTTCAGATTTAGCCGCGGCTAAGAATGATTTGATGATGTCAATCTACAACGAAGCTTCCGCTTTAAGTGAAAGAGGTGATAAAGAAAAAGCACTGAAAATTTTTGAATCTGCTTATAATCCTGTTTTGAAGAAATTCGAAACCTTATATAAAGAAGTTGTGGCAGATGGAAAAGTTGATGCAGCTGATCAAGCAAAAATCATGAATCAGTTTAATTATTTAGACGAAATGATTGGTGTAGCAGCAGAAATTGATACCAATTATGCGAAACAACAACAGAATATTTTATACAAAATGGTCGGACAATAAGTCAAATCAATAAAAATAGAAAAGCTCCAAAAATTATTTTGGAGCTTTTTATGTAATATAAAGTTCTGAATATTAGGTTATTGTTAATTTTAGTATTTTTTATCATTATTTAGTTTTTAACTTTGGCACATAAATTGAAATTATGCAAATAAGTTTAACAAAATTGTAAATATTTTAAAACATTATAAAAATGAAAAAAGTATTATTAACAGCTGCTTTCGCAGTAGCAGGTATGGTAGGAGTTTCAGCACAAACAACAGGTGTTGAAGGTGGAGTTCACGTGGGTATTCCAGTAGGTGATGCAGCAGATTATTCTTCTTTCAATGTTGGTGTTGATTTAGCTTACTTACATCCAGTAGCTTCTAACGTAAGATTAGGTGTTGCAACAGGATATGATCACTTTATTGCTGATAGCAATTTTAAAGATGTTGGAGGAAAAGATTATGGATTTATTCCATTAGCGGCTTCTGCTAAATTTGATGTTGCTCAAAACTTTTTCTTAGGAGCAGACTTAGGTTATGCTTTTGCAACAGGAGACGACTGGAAAGGTGGATTATATTACCAACCAAAAGTAGGTTATTCAGGAGCTAACTTTGATGTTTATGCAGCTTATAAAGGTTTAGAATCAAAAAGAGAAATTTTAGGAAGAGATTTTGATGCTGCTTCAAGTGCAGTAGCAGTTGGTTTCGCTTATAAATTCTAAATAGAAAATAACGTATAATTGATAAAAGCTATATCGAAAGATGTAGCTTTTTTTTATTAAAATGCTTTTATGAATGTTAAAATTAAATAATTAATATGTTTAAAATGAGTTAACTAATATTTGAAGCACTACTTTTTAACATTTTTTGGCACAAGACTTGAAATTATGCATACATCATAATTAGAACTATAAAATTTAAAAGATGAAAAAAATATTTTTTATTGCTGCTGCAATGTTAGGAGTTGTAAGTTTGAGCGCACAAGAAAAAACAACATCGTCACAATTTGGTATTAAATCAAGTGTAAATATGTCTTCTTTTAACGGAAAAGATGTAAATGATAATGATTATAAAGTAGGTTTTAGCGCAGGTCTTTATGGACATTTTCCACTTACTGATCGTTTTGCTGTTCAACCAGAGGTAAATTTTACAAGAATGGGAGGGAAGTACAAAGACGAAGTAATGGAAGTAGGAAATACAACTATAAAAAGTAAAAACAAAACGACTTTAGATTATATTCAAGTTCCAATCATGTTCAAATACTATCCTGCTGCATCTCGTTTCAATATTGAGGCTGGTCCACAATTTGGATTTAACATGTATGCGAGCAATAAACAATCTACAAGTACATATGCGAATAATACCGTTTACACAACAGAACAAAAGTTTGATGTAAAAGATGACGTAAAAAACTTTGACTTTGGTGTTAACTTCGGTTTAGGATACAATGTAACAGACAATATCAATGTTGGTGCTAGATATTATATGGGATTAACAAGACTTACAGAAAATACAAACAATGGTACAGCAATTGGTGCTGATGTTAAAAACCATTCATTTTCTTTAGGAGTTGGATATTCATTTTAATCGAGAATATTTAAGTTTAAATAAAAAGGATTCTGAAAAACTCAGAATCCTTTTTATGTTTTTATAAAATTTAGCATTAATCTTTCAACGCAATTTTTTTGATGGAATGTGTCAAAATTATTCTATTAATCATGAATAAAATGATCACGATAATTAATCCAAAACCGATGACTTCCCAAACGTGAGAACTTTCTGTTGCCATAAATTTTCCGACTTTTTCTTTGATGATATTCAAGATGAAATAAACCAATGGAATCGAAATAAGATAACTGATCAACATAAATATAATCGAAAATTTCAGATACGGACGAGCTAGTTGATTGATGTTGTAACCAATCAAAAATAAATCTTTCGTTTTTTGTTTATTCTTTTCAATCATCAATTGAAAATTGATAATCATCAACCAAATAGCTGCAAAAACAATGATTAAACCAATAAATAAAACCAACGAAAAAGCTAATTTTAGATAATACGTCAATTCATTATTTTTCAATTCATCTTTGTTGATATCATAATTTTGTTGCTCAAAATAAGTCGAAGCATTTTCATCACCTCGAGATTTTGTTTCAACAACAATTCGCGAAGGTTCTGTATTTTTTTGAGGCGCGTACGTATGATTTGCCCATTCCAAAAAGTTTTCAGGAACTAAAATCGTATTAATTTTAGTCGTGAAATCGACAATTCTTGCTTGATATACTTTCTGATTTTCCCCTTTTCCTAAAACCAATTGAAAAGGAATTTTAGTAAATAATCCTTCCGAAACTTGTGGTAAACCTTGACTTGTTGCAAAACCGAAATTGTACAAATTCAAATAACTTTTCGGGATAATAATCGGGATAAAATCTTGTCCTTCTTGCCATTTCCAATCAGATTCTTTTACATCAATAAAATCTTCTGGAACAGATTCAAAAAATAAATCAGTCGAAAAACCACCAATTCCAGCAACTCCACCAACTTGCAGTTTTACAGGAAATTGACTGCTTTTGAATGTTCCAACTTTCGCAACAAAATTTTGCGATTTCAAATCGTTAATTTCATTTTCACTAAAACTTGGTTTTTCTCCAGTCAACGTTTGTAAAGACGATATTTTTTTATTCAAAACCACATAATTCGCTTTCCAAACTGAACTGTCTTCTCCAAAATTTTTAGCATAATCCAAATAAATTGTTCCAGCCAAAATCAAGATGAAAAATCCGATGATTGAGAAAAAACAAAAGGTTGTAATTCGCAAGAAACTTAGGTTTTTACGAACCAATTTTTCAATTAAAGTTTTAGAGTTGAATGACATTTGTAAGGCGTTTATCGTGAATTTCGTGTAAGCTTGTAAAAATAATTCCAGCGTTATTTTTTGCAGCTTCTTTGGTAACCAAATCAATCAAAAGTTGTTGATTCACTTCATCTAAATGACTAAAAGGTTCGTCCAAAAGTAGAAAATCAAATGGTTGACAAAGTGCGCGAATCACCGCAATTCGTTGACGTTGACCATAAGAAAGATGAATCGCTTTTTGATGTAAATGACTTTTTAAACCAACTTTTTCAATCCATTCAATAATTTGATTTTCGGATTGATGTTGTGTTAATACATTTTTTAATTGGATATTTTCCATCAAAGTTAATTCTTCAAACAAATGTAAACCTTGAAAAACATACGCGACCTTTTCACGTCTAATTTTTGTCCAATCATTCAAAGAATAATTCTTAATATTTTGTTCATCAAACAAAACTTCTCCGTCATAATCTTTTCTATCACCGTACAAAATATTAATCAAAGTCGATTTTCCAACACCCGAATGTGCAACGATTTGATAAATATTTCCGCTCGAAAAAGTATATATATTTTTCCAAATTTTAGAATGTTCGAACCCAAATTCTTTCAAAGGATGCGGAACAAGTTGACTGATTTTAATTTCCATTCTTTTGTGCAGCTTGATTGAAAAATAGTGAATAAGCTTGGTCCAAAAGTAAGAAAATCACTTCCAAACTATTTTTATCCGTCTTTTTCATATGTATTTTTCCTGTTTTTGTGTATTCATTCGAAACGCGGTAATCGATGTGATCAAAATAAGATAAAACCGTTTGCATTTCTTTCGTATTTCCGAACGGAATTTGTTGATAAATATAATTTTGAACTTCTTTTGGATATTGATCAAAATTCAAATTCATATAACCAAACATCGGATTTGAAGCATTTGTCGCATATTTTGACGTTACAAAATTTGAAGAACTTACCATCTTGTTCAAATATTGATTCATAATCGATTGATTATTTGTGATGTACATCAAATTGTTTTTGTACGTCATATAAATCTTCATATTTGTCGAAAGTGGCAACATATAATAAGGTCCAATTTTCTGAATATTTTCTTGATTGGCTTTAATAAATTCGTTGAAGAAAAGATCGTTTTTCATTTTTCCTCCCAAAACAAATTGCGGATAAACAATTTGCTTGATAAAAGCTTCTTTCTTACCAAAAAAATCATTTGGATTAAATGCTTTTCCGATCTCAAAATCATAAACACTAAACAAAGCTTCGCCTTCAAAACTTTGTTCTAATTTGTTCAAATCAATTTCATATTGTTCTAAAAAAGTAGTCAAGAAATTTTGATTTTCGAACACATAACGTGTGTTTGCAGGATAAATACCAAGTCCAATATTCATGTAGCTTTGCGCAGGAAAATACTTAAAAAAATCAGTATTTATTTTTGATTTCCACATTGGATGTTCTTGCAATTCAACTTTTGTAATCGCATCTGGATGAAATTTCTGTGTAAAACTAATTCCGTCCGAAGTAAATGAAATAAAATTAACCCAAGAGCTTTTTGTAAAATCAAGGTTTTTCTTTTCAGAACTTTCAAGTTTAGAGAAGTTTTTCAAAAAGTTTCCAGTGTACCAAATGTTGATATCCTGAGAGTTTTTAACAAAATCTCCAAAGCTGTTATTTTCTTTCGCAAGTGAATGTTTATCATTGATAATTTTCGTGAAATAATCTTGAATCGCTTTTTCTTCAATACCAAATTCAGAAACAATCAATAAAAATTGAGATTTATTCCAAACCATAAATGGTTTATTGAATCCAGAAATTGTTGTAAAACCATCTTTCTTTTCAAACGAAATATCTTTTTTGTATAAACCTTTGTAAATGGTTGATAAATGTTTTTCAAATTGATCTTTGTCACGCATATTTGTAATCAACGCAACCATATTTTTTCCATTAATTTTTTGTCCAAAAATGTAAATAGGGCTGATAATATCTATGCCTGCTGAAGTCGGATTGTTTTTAATATCATTTAATAATTGATCAAAAGTTGGATCTTGATTTTTAAGTTCGCCTTCGGCTAATTGATAAATTTTGTATTGTTCTAATTTCTGAAAATTACCTTTTTCTGCAATTGATTTTGGATTTATCAACGCAACAAAATCTGCATCTGTTGGAATCAAAACCGTATAATCTTCGTTTTTGGAACAACCTGCAAAAAGCAAAATAATGAATAGAATCGAGTAATATTTGAAGCCTTTTTTCATCGAAAAAATATCTTTAAAAATTGTTGTTAATTATTTGGTTAATGCTGAATTAAATCTGAAATCATCTGATTTTTATTCAAGAATTGTTAAATCTATAATATCGGGATAAATTTAAGCAATTATTAATATGATTTTCGTTTCTATAACAATAAAAATATGTAAAAATTTCTTATATTCGCACTCCTTGATTTAGAAGAAATAAGAAAGAATTCGATGGCAAAAAAGTTTAGAGAATATAAGCACTTAGACTTGGTACAAGTCTCAAAAGAAACGTTAGAAGATTGGAAACAAAATAATGTTTTCGAAAAAAGTATTTCTACGCGTGATGGAAATCCATCTTTTGTGTTCTATGAAGGTCCTCCTTCTGCAAACGGAAAGCCAGGGATTCACCACGTTTTAGCACGTTCTATCAAAGATATATTTTGTCGTTACCAAACCTTGAAAGGAAAACAAGTTTTCCGTAAAGCGGGTTGGGATACGCACGGTTTACCAGTAGAATTGGGAACTGAGAAAGAATTAGGAATTACCAAAGAAGATATTGGAACTAAAATTTCAATTGAAGAATATAACGAAGCGTGTAAACGTACAGTAATGCGTTACACAGATTTGTGGAATGATTTGACTGAAAAAATGGGTTATTGGGTGGATATGGAAGATCCATACATCACATATAAACCAAAATATATGGAGTCTGTTTGGTGGTTGTTAAAACAAATTTACAACAAAGATTTGTTGTACAAAGGTTATACCATTCAACCATATTCTCCTAAAGCTGGTACAGGTTTGTCTTCGCACGAGTTAAATCAACCAGGAACATATCAAGATGTAACAGATACAACAATTGTTGCTCAATTTAAAGTAAAGAAAGACTTAACAGATTTATTCAATGATTTTGATGGAGATGTATATTTCTTAGCTTGGACAACAACTCCTTGGACCTTACCTTCGAATACAGCATTGACTGTTGGTCCAAAAATAGATTATGTAGTGGTTGAAACATTCAATCAATATACATTCGAGCCAATTCGTGTAATTTTAGGAAAACCATTGGTTTCAAAACAATTTGGAAAACCATATTTCTTAGCAGAAACAGAAGAAGATTTCAAAGTTTATGCTGCTGGGAATAAAACAATTCCATATAGAATTGTTGGTGAATACAAAGGAGCTGATTTAGTAGGAACACGCTATGAGCAATTATTGCCTTGGGCGTTACCTTACGAAGATGCAGAAAATGCATTTCAAGTTATTCCAGGAGATTTCGTAACTACTGAAGATGGTACAGGTATCGTTCATACTGCGCCTACTTTTGGAGCAGATGATGCTAAAGTAGCAAAAGATGCAGGTGTTCCACCAATGTTAGTATTGGATAACCATGGTAATGCTGTTCCTTTAGTTGATTTACAAGGTCGTTTTGTAGCTGAATTACCAGAAGGTTACGGAGGTAAATATGTAAAAAATGAATACTATGACGATGGAGCTGCGCCAGAAAAATCGGTTGATGTAGAAATCGCGATTTTATTGAAAGAGCAAAACAAAGCGTTCAAAGTAGAAAAATATAAACACAGTTACCCACATTGTTGGAGAACAGACAAACCAATTTTATATTATCCATTAGACTCTTGGTTCATCAAAGTAACGGACGTAAAAGACCGTATGGTTGAATTGAATAAAGAAATCAATTGGAAACCAAAAGCAACAGGAGAAGGTCGTTTCGGAAATTGGTTAGAAAATGCCAACGATTGGAACTTGTCTCGTTCTCGTTATTGGGGAATTCCATTACCAATTTGGAGAACAGAAGATGGGGACGAAGTAACTGTGATCGGTTCTGTTGAAGAATTGATTACTGAGATTAAAAAATCAATTGCAGCAGGTGTAATGACTTCTAATCCTTTCCAAAATTTCGAAGTTGGAAACATGACAGAAGAAAACTATGATTTGATCGACTTACACAAAAATGTAGTAGATGAAATTACATTAGTTTCTGCATCTGGAAAACCAATGAAACGTGAAGCTGATTTAATTGATGTATGGTTTGATTCTGGAGCAATGCCTTATGCGCAAGTGCACTATCCATTCGAAAATAAAGAATTGATTGATAATGGAACAATGTATCCTGCCGATTTTATTGCAGAAGGTGTAGACCAAACTCGTGGTTGGTTTTATACATTACACGCAATTGGAACATTAGTTTTCGATTCGAAGGCATACAAAAATGTGATGTCAAATGGATTGGTATTAGACAAGAATGGTCAAAAAATGTCAAAACGTTTGGGTAACGCAGTAGATCCATTTGATACATTGGCAACATACGGTCCTGATGCAACGCGTTGGTACATGATTGCAAATGCACAGCCATGGGAAAATTTGAAATTTGATTTAGCTGGTGTTGATGAAGTTCGTCGTAAATTCTTCGGAACATTATACAATACGTATTCATTTTTCGCTTTATATGCGAATGTTGATGGATTTACTTTCGCTGAAGAAGAAATACCAGTAAATGAAAGAGCTGAATTAGACCAATGGATTATTTCTGAATTGAATACCTTAACGAAGAAAGTTGATGGCTTTTTATCGGATTATGAACCAACGAAAGCAGCTCGTGCAATCCAAGAATTTGTTATTGATAATTTATCAAATTGGCACGTTCGTTTATCAAGAAGACGTTTCTGGAGAGGTGATTACTCAAAAGATAAAGTAGCTGCATATCAAACATTGTATACTGTTTTAGAAACAATTTCTATATTAGGTTCGCCAATTGCTCCGTTCTTTATGGATCGTTTATACAAAGATCTTAATGCAGCAACAGCTAAGAATGCAGCACAATCTGTTCACTTAGCAGATTTCCCTGTTGTAGATGAGTCATTGATTAAATCTCAATTAGAAGAACAAACACATTTAGCACAAACAGCGACAAGTATGATTTTATCGCTTCGTAAATTGAGTGATAACAAAGTACGTCAGCCATTACAAAAAGTAATGATTCCTGTGTTGAATGATACAATGAAAGCAAATTTAGAAGCTGTATCTGAATTATTAAAACAAGAAGTTAATGTTAAAGAAATTCAATTATTAACAAACGAAGAAGCTTCAAATCTTTTAGTGAAATCTATTAAACCTAATTTCAAGACTTTAGGGCCGAAATATGGAAAAGAAATGAAAGCTATTTCCGCTGCTACAGCGCAAATCACGAATGAACAAATTGTTAAATTAGAGCAATCAGGACAAATTGATTTGTTAATTGACAACAAAACATTAACTTTAGATTTAGAAGATTTTGAAATCGCTACAAAAGACATCCCTGGATGGACTGTTGCTTCTAATTCTACATTGACAGTAGCACTTGATTTACAATTAACTGAAGTATTAATTAATGAAGGTGTTGCACGTGAATTGGTAAATAGAATTCAAAATATACGTAAAGAAACCGGACTAGAAGTAACCGACAAAATTATACTTAACTTAAAAAATGATGAATCAATCGTAAATGCAGTCGAGCAAAACAAAGATTACATTTGTTCTGAAACATTAGCTGAAGATCTTGTTTTACAAGACCAAGTTGCAAATGGAGCAGAGGTTGAAATTAATGGATTGATGACGCAAATTGCGATTACAAAACTGTAAGCGTATGGCAACAACAGATGAAAAAGTAAGGTACTCTGATGCAGAGTTGGAAGAGTTTAGAGCAATAATTCAAGAGAAATTAGATCAGGCTATAAAAGATTATGAATTATTGAAAGAAGCTTACACAAACGATAGTAACAACGGTACAGACGATACGTCACCAACTTTCAAAGCGTTTGAGGAAGGTTCTGAAACCATGTCGAAAGAACAAAATGCACAATTAGCAGCACGTCAAGATAAATTTATTCGTGACCTAAAAAATGCATTGTTACGTATTTCGAACAAAACATACGGTATTTGCCGTGTAACAGGAAAATTAATTAATAAAGATCGTTTGAAATTAGTTCCGCATGCTACATTAAGCATCGAAGCTAAGAATATGCAACGTTAATACAGAGTTTTGAAAAAAGTAGTACTCATTACCATTTTGGTTTTAATCATTGACCAAATCTCGAAATTTTACGTTAAAACAAACTTTTTTTTAGGTGAAGATGTAGATGTTTTGGGTTGGTTTAAAATAGCATTTGTAGAAAATCCAGGAATGGCCTATGGGATGCATTTCGGAGGAGAAACAGGCAAAATCCTTTTATCACTTCTACGTATTGTGCTAATCGGTATGATTATCTACTATATTAATGCATGGGCGAAAAAACTAAATAATAATTTCTTTATCATTCCGATTGCGCTTGTTTTGGCAGGTGCAATAGGTAATGTACTGGATGGAATTTTTTATGGAGTTATTTTCGATAAAGGAACTACTTACAATGAAATGTTTCAGGATTGGGTAGGATATCAAGGTGTCGCACAAGCAAACTTTGCTGGTTATTCTGGTTGGTTTACGGGTTGTGTCGTAGATATGCTTTATTTTCCAATTGTGGAGTTTGATTGGCCTTCTTGGATTCCAATTATAGGCGGACAACATTATAAGTTCTTTCAGCCTGTATTTAATATCGCAGATTCGGCTATTTTTATTGGAGGACTTACTTTGTTCCTTTTCCGTAAAAAAGCCTTTACAACCGAAAATGGTGTAAGATTAAGATTTTAAAAAATTGCCTCAATTTAAATTGAGGCAATTTTTTTGCTTAATATTTTATTAATTTGCTTAAATACTTAATGATTGCTCAAAGAGAATGTTAAAAAACGCCTATCAAAATTAAATTAAACTTCGATAGGCGTGAACACATATAACTGTGTAATCAGAAAATTCTATGTGTAAATTGATGTAATATTAAACTATTTACTTGCTTTATTCAACAGTTCTAAATCCTCATTGTCTAGTATAAGTTGAGGCGCATCAAATAATGTTTTTAATTGGTTTTGACTTGTCGCACTTACAATTGGAGCTGTAATTAATGGATTAGACAATAACCAAGCCAATGAAATTGTTGCAGGAGCTGAATTATGTTTATCTGCAATAGTTTCTAAAACTGTTAGAACATTTTTTCCTTTTTCATCGAAATATTTTTTAATACCCGCACCTCTTGCTGTTTTCTCAAAATCAGCTTCGGCTTTATATTTACCAGTTAAAAAACCAGCAGCTAATGACCAATATGGGAAAACACTTAAGTTATATTGCTCAACTAATGAAGCATATTTTGTTTCGAAGTTGTCTCGTTCAACTAAATTATAATGCGGTTGCAAAGCAACATACTTAGGAAAATTATTTTTATCTGCAACTTCAAAAGATTCAATTAAACGCTCTGGAGATACATTGGATGCTGCAATATAACGAACTTTACCAGCTTTTACAATTTCATCATAAGCAGACAATGTTTCTTCTATTGGTGTTAAGTTATCATCAAAATGAGTGTAGTATAAATCGATATAATCTGTTCCTAAACGTTGTAATGACTCATCTACCGATTTCAAAATATGTTTTTTACTCACATCAAAACTATGTTCCTTAGTTTCAGATCCTACTTTAGTTGCAATAACAATATCTTGTCTATTTTTACGCTCTTTTAACCATTTACCAATAATGGCTTCAGATTGACCACCTACACCATTTACCCACCAAGCATAAGTATCTGCAGTATCAATAAAATTAAATCCAGCCTCTGTAAACTGATCTAATATTTCAAATGATTGTTTTTCGTCTAATGTCCAACCAAAAACATTCCCTCCAAAATTGATTGGAGCGATCTCTAAATCTGTATTTTTAATTGTTTTTTTATTCATTGTATTTGATTTTATGTTTATTTAAAATGCGGTGTCTACAACTCCACCATCCACTCTTAATGATGTACCAGTTGTTGCAGAGGATAGAGGACTAGCAGTGTAGACAACTAAATTTGCTACTTCGTCTGCTTCTACAAATTTTCCTACAATTGAAGAAGGCCTTTTTTCTTTTATAAAATCAATTCCAGCCTCTTCAACATCGATGCCTTTTTCGTCTGCAATAGCTTTCATATTTTTATAATTTGCTGCTGACCATGTTGGACCTGGTAAAATTGAATTTACAGTAACATTAGTTCCTTTTAGATGTTTAGCCAAACCTCTACTTAATGCTAAATAAGCGGTTTTGGTAACACCATAAAGAATCATATCGTCGGGAATATTAATGGCAGATTCACTAGATATAAATATAATTCTTCCCCAATCTTTAGCTTTCATCTTAGGTGCATAATATCTTGAAAGGCGAACACCGCTCATTACATTTATTTCAAAATCATGGAACCAAACCTCATCACTTGTTGTTTCGAAAGGTTGCTCACCATATATTCCGACATTATTAATTAGAATATCAACTTCTGGAAGTTCTTTTATTAAATTATTTACATCATCAACCTTAGAAAAATCTGCAACAATTCCTTCCACATTTGCTTCTGGAACTTCACTTTTTAGTTGATTAATACTTTGATTGATTTTATATTGAGAACGTCCATTAATAAAAACTTTAGTTCCTTCTTTTAATAATCCTTTTGCAATAGCATAACCAATTCCTTCTGTAGAACCAGTTACTAATGCAGTTTTATCTTTTAATTGTAAATCCATTTTTTATTTTTTTAGAAATGATTTTAAAGGTGTAATAAATTTTTCAAATACCTCTATATGAGGTAAATGTCCAGTGTTTTCTATTTCGATTAACTCTGAACCTTTTATTTTTTTCTGAGTTGCTTTACCTAATAAATCGTAACGTCCCATTTTTGCTGCAACGTCAGGATCTTTTACATTAACTTTACCTATTGCAGTACGATCTCTTGTTCCAATGATTAACAAAGTAGGGACATTTAATTTTTCGAACTCATACACAACAGGTTGAGTGAAAATCATATCAGACGTTTTAGCATTTACTAAAGCCACGTGCGGATAGTCAGGAGATTTAGTCCATCCTGTTAATAAATAAACCCATTCGTCATATTCTGGTTTCCATTTATTATCATAATAAAATCCAGCTTGGTATTTTCTAGTCGTTTCATAATCTGCTTTTAGCTCACTCTCGTAATTTTTATCAATAGACGTGTAAGGAGCTACTAATTTCCAATCTTCTAAACCAATTGGATTTTCTAAAATTAATTTATCTACAGACTCAGGATACATAAGAGAGAAGCGTGTGGCAACCATTCCACCCATTGAATGTCCTAAAAGATAAATTTTATTGATTTTTAATTCATCTAAAACAGCTTTTGTATTCTGCGCTAATTGCTGAAATGTGTATTGATAATTAGTTGGCTTAGATGATTTACCAAATCCAACCTGATCTGGAACAATAATACGGTAACCTTCTTTTGATAAAGATTCTATTGTTGTTTTCCAATAAGCGCCATTAAAGTTTTTACCATGTAATAAAACAACAGTTTTTCCATTTGCTTTATTAGGATGAATATCCATGTAAGCCATTTTTATTTCATCTGTTTGGCTTTTAAGTTTTAGATAATGAACTTCGTACGGATAATCGTAATTGGTTAACATAATGTCTAAAACAGGTCTATTTGTTTGTGCTTGCGTATAAGAAGCTATGCTTAAAATAGAAAACGCTGCGAGTTGAATTATTTTTTTCATTCTAAAATGAGATTAAGGTAATTTTATTTTGAATAGTTGAAATGGGAATTCTTCTTTACTTACACCGTTATTCCATTTAGCGTGTCTTTGTAATTGAGCACATGAGAAATACAAATATCCGTCTGTTCCAATTCCTAAAAAATCTGGCCATAATAATCGATAATCTTGTACTAATGTATGTAATTTTCCTTTAGGAGTTATGTATTTTATAGTATAATCTAGAGAAGTTGTTAAATAGATATTTCCTTTTTTATCGGCAATTAAACCGTGAGTAATACCAACATTTCCCATGTCTTCAACTTTATTTTCTAATTCTTTATTCGTTAAATTTTGGTCTACTAAATATTTAGTTTCAACTCTATAAAGATTAGTTTTATTGATAGGTTTAAAGTAGAAATATTTAAAATCATGTGTTAATGCAATACCATTAACATTCGATATGAAGGGTTTACCATTTTTATCTCGCATATCAACTCCATCGTAATAAAGAATGATTGATGGATCTGCTAATGTATAGGATGTTTTTTCTAAAACTTTTCTTATTTTTCCTGTTTTAAGTTCGAGTATTATAATTGCAGCTTGACCAGGATCAGAAAGATAAGCAACATTCTTTTTTACATCTACACGAATATCATTTAATCCAGATTTTGTTTTATCTAAATCTTCGAAATAGTAAATACGCTCTGTAATCTTCCCCTTGTTA